>DAOMPU010000323.1:0-3288 GCA_035444925.1 Terricaulis sp.
GCTGCTGCTGCGGTGCGGGCGGTGGTGCAGGCTGCGGCGCGGGCGCGGCGGCTTGCGGAGGCGCTGCTTCCGGCGCAGGCGCAAGCGCAAGATTGTCCGGCAACGGGCCAACCGCCCCGCGCAAATCCAATGGCGCGCCCGGCGGTTGCTCGGGCGGCGCGGGTGGCGCGGCCGCTTGCTGCCGCTGTTGCGGCGCCGGCTCAGCCTGCGGCGGCGCGAGCGACATCGGCTGCGCGCCCGCACTGGGCGCGGCCATCAGCGCGGCGGCGGCGATCGCCAGCGGGGAATTGCGCTTCGACTTCATAAACCGCCGCAAAGTCTCCACGGCGCGCGGTTAAGCGCGCGTTTAACGCCCGTCTGCGCCGCGCGCACGCTGCAACAAATCCTGCCCGCCGCTGGGCGGGCGCGCGCGATCGGCCAACATGGTGGTGAGCTCGCGCGCGCGGGCGGCGTCCATCCGGCCCAGCACTTCGGCGAGGTTGGCCTGGCGCATGCGGCTGGCCACCTGCACCAGCACTTCATCGTCGAGCCCGTTGAACACCTCCGCGGCGTCCTTGGCGCGCATGCGCTGATACACGTCCACCAGGCTGGCCAAGCGCTGCTCTTGGGCTTCATCGAGCCGGCCCAGGAGCTCGTTCACATTGGCTTCGAGCTGGCGCAGTTCGGCCAGGCGCTCATTTAGGCGCTGCTCGGCGGCGGCCATCAATTCATCTTGCGTATCGTAGCTCTCCGCGCGCTGATCGAGCGCCTCGCGGCGCGCCGAGAGCGCTTGCAGCACCTGCACCTCGGCTTGGCTGAGGCCCGCCATTTCCGCAAGCGTGGGCGCGGCGCATTGCTGGGCGGCTTGCGCGGGCGGCGCGGTGGAGGCCTCTGGCGCGTGCGCATCGGCGGCGGCGTGCTCGGCCGGCGCGCTCGTCGTTTCAGCCACATCCGCCGCCATGGCGACGGCTTTCAGCCCAAGCAGCGCCCCCGCGGTGACCATCGCCGCCGGCAATAAACGCACCGCGGCGGCGGCCGGCGTTTTTTTCTGCGCCATCACACCCTCCCGCGCATCGGCGGCGCGACATCGGCGCTGGAGCGGATGCGCCCGGCGCCGAGGCCGAGGCGATCGGCGGTGGCGCGCGCGTCATTGATGCGCTGCTGCAGATCGCGCCCCGCCTCCTGCGCGGTGAGGCGCATCGCGCGCACGGCGGCTTCCGCTTGCGCGGTGGCTTGCGCCAGTTCGGCGGCGGCGGCGCGCACGCCGTCCTGGCCGTTGCGTACGGCGGTGAGCTTGCGATCCAGCCTCCAGAAATAGAACAGGCACGCCGCCAGCATCAGCGCGAGCACAATTTCAATCGTCAACGCGATCGGGCTCATGCCCCGCCTCCAAGTTTCAGCACAGCTTTTTTGGTGTTTTCGGTAATTGGGCGCTCAACGCGCACGGCAAGCGCGGCGCCCATGCGCCCCACCTTACCTTCGCTCAGCGGAATCGCGCCGCACTTCAGCGCCACCGGCGCATCCGGCGTACTATCGAGCATCAGCGTATCGCCCACTTTGAGATCGAGCACGCGCTTCAACGGCACGCGCGTTTCATCCAGCACGGCGCGCACTTCAAGCTTGGTGTGCCAAAGCTCGTTCGCGAGGTGGCCTTCCCAGATATTATCGCGGCCGAACTTCTCGCCCATGAATTGCTGCAGCAGCAGCTTACGGATCGGCTCAAGCGTGGAATAAGGCAGCAGCAGCTCCAGCTTGCCGCCGCGATCTTCCATATCCACCCGCAGCTTGACGGAGATGGCCGCATTTGGCGGACGCGCGATGGCGGCGAAGCGCGGATTGGTTTCGATCCGGTCCAGCGAGAAATCAACAGCCGTGATCGGCGCGAACGCCAAGCGCATATCGTTCAGCACCACTTCGATCATGCGGGTGACGAGCATCCGCTCGATCGTGGTGTAGGGCCGCCCTTCAACGCGCGTGGAGATGGAGCCGCGCCGCCCGCCCAGCAGCACGTCCACAACCGAATAGATCAGATTGGAATCGACCGTAGCGAGGCCAAAATTATCCAGCTGCTCGGCCCGGAACACCGCGATGATCGCCGGCAGCGGGATCGAGTTGAGATAATCGCCAAAGCGGATCGAGCTGATCTGATCGAGGCTGACCTCGACGTTGTCGGAGGTGAAATTGCGCAGGCTCGTCGTCATCATCCGCACGAGGCGGTCGAACACGATTTCGAGCATGGGTAGGCGCTCGTACGAGACGAGCGCGGAATTGATAATGGCGCGCACGCCGGTGCGGCCGGACGTATCCTCTTCGCCGAGGCCGAAGCCGAGCAGGCTGTCGATTTCGTCCTGATTGAGGATGCGCTCGGAGCCGGGCTCGCCGCCCTCCTCCTTATCCCAATCTTCGGCTGGCGCGGGCTCGGCGCTCATTATTGCACCAGCATTTCTTCGATCAGCACGGCATTCACCTGCGCGGGTGCAATCACCAGATTGACGCGCCGCAGCAGCTCCAGCCGCAAGCGATAGGCGCCGGCCGAGCCGGCGAGATCATCGGTGCGCAATTCGCGCAGGAAGCCGTTAAATTGATCGCTGACGCGCGGCACGCCTTCCGTCAGCGCCGCGACCGCCGCTGCATCCGGCGCCTCCAGCGTGAGCTTCAGCTTCAGATACGCTGGGCGCCCGTCGGGCCCGACGATGTTCACCAACATTTCCGGCAACGACACGAACGTCACGTCTTCGCCGTAGGTGATGGTTGTTCCGTTCGGCCCCGGAACGGGCTCGCCGGGAACGCCGGCGCCATGGCCGCCCTTGGCTTTGCTTTTGGCGTGATCGCCCGCATCGGCTTCGGCGTGCTGCTCGCCGCCGCCGCCATTGCCCAGCAGCAAGAACGCCGCGCCGCCGCCCGCGCCGAGCACCAGGATCGCCGGCAGCACGATGAACAGCACCAGCTTCTTGCCGGACATCTTCTTCTTGGCCGGCGCGCCCTCGCCCTCTGCGCCTTCAGCTTCCGGCGCGGGCGCGGCTTCGCCGTCTTCGGGCTTGGCCTCGTCCTTTTTCTTCTTCTTTCCGAACATGATGGAATCGCTCGCGCTTTGCTTTGTCCTTGGTGCGCAAGACGTGGTTAAGGATTGGTAGAAACCCGGCAAAACTTGCCGGCGGCGGCGGCAAAAGAATCCGGTCCTTCGCCATAATTTACCACATCTGCTTATTAAAATCAGGCACTTAGCCTTTGGCCCGGCGCTTGCAGGGTTAATCGCGATGGATAACAGCCTCCTCCTCGGCCTGCAGACGCAGCGCGTATTGCAACGGC
>DAOMPU010000324.1:0-3278 GCA_035444925.1 Terricaulis sp.
GGGGTGTTCCTGGCCGTTGAGTGCGCGAGCCTCAAGGTCGCCGACGAGAGTTCGCTCGGCGTCTATAAATCCTCCGATTGGGGCGAGCGTTGCTTCTGCAAGACCTGCGGCTCAACGCTGTTTTGGCGCATGCAAGGCGGGGCGCACGCCGCTGTCTCCGTGCAGGCCTTTGAGCAGCCGGAGCAATTTGCGTTCGTCAGCGAGATTTTCGTGGACGAGCAGCCGGCGAGCTACGCCTTCGCCAACGAGACCAAGCGCATGACTGGCGCAGAAGTCATCGCGGCCTTCCAGGCAAGTGCTGAGAAAAACGATGGCTGACGACATCTCCAATCCGCCCGCGCCCGACGAGAAGCGCAATTTCACCATCAATTTCGGGCCCCAGCACCCGGCCGCGCACGGCGTGTTGCGCCTTGTGCTGGAGCTGGATGGGGAAGTGGTGGAGCGTGTCGATCCGCATATCGGCCTCTTGCACCGCGGCACCGAGAAACTGATCGAATACAAAACGTACCTGCAGGCGATCCCGTATTTCGATCGGCTCGATTATGTCGCGCCGATGAACCAGGAGCATGCGTTTTGCCTGGCGATCGAGAAGCTCGCCGGCATTGAAGTGCCGCGCCGGGCGCAGATCATCCGCGTGCTCTATTCGGAAATCGGCCGCATCCTGAACCATTTGCTCAACGTCACCACGCAAGCGATGGACGTTGGCGCGCTGACGCCCCCGCTCTGGGGCTTTGAAGAGCGCGAAAAGCTGATGGTGTTTTATGAGCGGGCCTCCGGCTCGCGCATGCACGCGGCGTATTTCCGCGCGGGCGGGGTGCACCAGGATTTGCCGGACGCGCTGATCGACGATATCGAAACCTGGTGCGAGCAATTTCCGCGCACGGTGCACGATCTCGAAACGCTGCTGACCGACAACCGCATCTTCAAGCAGCGCAACGTCGATATCGGCGTCGTCTCCCAGCAAGATGCGCTCGATTGGGGCTTTTCGGGCGTGATGGTGCGCGGCTCGGGCATGGCGTGGGATCTGCGCCGCAGCCAGCCCTACGAGATTTACAACGAACTCGATTTCAAAATCCCGATCGGCAAGAACGGCGATTGCTATGATCGCTATCTGTGCCGCGTGGAGGAGATGTACGAATCCACCAAGATCATGCAGCAATGCGTGAAGCTGCTGCGGCAAAATCCCGGCCCCGTGATGCCGGAGCATTCGAAGTACGCGCCGCCGCGCCGTGCGGAGATGAAGGGCTCGATGGAAGCCCTTATTCATCACTTCAAGCTCTACACCGAAGGCTACCACGTGCCCGCCGGTGAGGCGTACGCCGCGGTTGAAGCGCCCAAGGGCGAGTTTGGCGTGTATCTGGTGGCGGATGGCACCAACCGGCCTTATCGTTTGAAAATTCGCGCGCCCGGTTTTCCGCACCTTTCGGCGATGAGCTATCTCTGCAAGGGCCACATGCTGGCGGACGTTTCCGCCGTGCTCGGCTCGCTCGACATCGTGTTCGGCGAGGTCGATCGGTGAATGCGGACCGCGACTCCTTGATGCTGTGGATCGAGGGCCTGGCGGCCCTCGTGGTCACGCTCGGATTCGTTGTTTACGCATTTCTGGCGTTCAAGCCCGAGCACGTGGCGCACAATCCGGGGCGCGTGCGGATTGGCGCGGGCATTCAAGGGCTCACCATTGGGTTGTTGCTCGCGTTCGTGATTATCCCGCTCCGGATGCAGGTCACGGCGGCGCCGGCGGCGGCTTCGCCCTGGGCGTCGCTCTCGTTTTTGCCGGCGTTCATTTTGTTGATCCTGATCCGCCGCGGCGCGCTGCTGCGTGCGCCGATCCTTTCGCCGTTCTTACGCGCGTTCCGCCGCGCCTCGCTGCTGAAGGCGCGTGACGATGCGGAAAAGGCGTTGCGCAAGCTCGACGAGATCGAAGCGCGGGGGGCGCCGGCATGAGTGCGGTCGATGTCGTCCAGCGTCAGCTCGAAGCATACAATGCGCAGGATTTGGACGCCTTCTTGGCGACCTATTCGGAAGATTGCGTGATCTGCGACCTGAACGGGGATGTGACGCAAAACGGGCGCGCGGATATTCGCGCGCGCTATAGCGCGATGTTCGCGCAATATCCGCAGAACAACGCGCGTCTGGTGAACCGGATGAGCCTTGGCGATGTGGTGATCGACCATGAAGACGTGTCGCGCGGCCCCGATGGCCCGCGCCTTGAAGCGATCGCCATCTACACTGTGAAGAACGGGCTGATCGCCCGCGTTGATTTTGTGAAGTGAGACCAAGATGAGCGTTCGCCGCCTTGCCCTGGAGCAGCCCGACAGCTTCGCATTCTCATTGGAGACGATGGAGAGCGCGCGCTGGTGGATGCAGAAATATCCGCCCGAGCGCAAAGCCTCGGCGGTGATCCCGATTCTGTGGCTGGTGCAAAAGCAGGAAGGCTGGGTCAGCGAGCCGGCGATCCAGGCGATCGCGGATTTGCTGGCGATGCCGAAAATTCGCGTGCTGGAAGTGGCGACCTTCTACACGATGTTTCACCTCGCGCCGGTCGGCAAGCATCACTTCCAGCTGTGCGGCACCACGCCTTGCGTGCTGCGCGGCGCGGAGGAGCTGAAGGAAGTCTGCAAGCGGCGCATCGGTCACAAGCATGCGGTTTCGGCCGACGGGATGTTCTCCTGGGAAGAGGTCGAGTGCGTGGGCGCGTGTGTGAACGCGCCGGTGGTTGCGATCGATGATTATTACCACGAAGATCTAACGCCTGAGACTTTGGAGGCGCGCATCGACGCGCTGGCGCGCGGTGAGAAGATCGAGCCAGGCTCGGCGATCCAGCGGCAAACTTCCGCGCCCGAGGGCGGCACGTCGGTGCTGAGCGATCCAGCGCTCTATGACGGCTCGCTGGCGCAGAAGATCACGCTGCCGAACCTGCCGGAGAAAGCGTGAGCGAACGCGATCCCTCCGAGCACGGCGCGCTGCCGCGCGTGAAGGGGCGTTTGCCCTTTGAAGCGCCGGGCGCCAAGCGCCCGTCCATGAAGCAAAGCGCGCTTTTGGTTTATGGCGTGATCACGTTCGGGCTGATCGCGCTGGCTGTCTATATGGCTGTGTTTGAGCGGCTGCCGCTGATGAGCCCGTGGGTGCTGGCGCCCGCGATCGGCTCGCTGTGGTTTGTGCTGCGTTTGTTTATGATCTGGGGATCGAGAGGCTAATCGTGCTCGCGGATAAAGATCGCATTTTTCTCAATCTCTACGGCACGCGCGGGGCGGACCTCGAAAGCGCGAAGAAGCGCG
>DAOMPU010000325.1:0-3277 GCA_035444925.1 Terricaulis sp.
GTGTCGCGGCTCATGGGCAGCGAGGAAGAAAACTTCATCGCCTGGGCCAATCCCGGCGGCAAACCAGGCATCGGCATCACCAAGCCGTTTGACGGCAATCCCGCCACGATCGGCAACGGCGTCATGGTCGCGCTGGAGTGCAAAGATCGCGCGCAGGTGGATGAAATCTACGCTCTCGCCCTTTCACTGGGCGCCAAATGCGAAGGCCCGGCCGGCGAACGCTGGCCGGGTTTTTACGCCGGCTATTTCCGCGATCTGGACGGCAACAAGCTCAACGCCTTCATCATGGGCTGAGCGCGCGCCGCTTAGCGGCGCTGCGCAGCGTGCAGGCGCGAGAGCTCGGCGCGGTCGATCTGCGCGACGGCGGAATCGAGCGCGTCTGTCGTGCAGCGCGCAATGGCGCGATCGAGGCGCGGATTGCCTTGCGCCGCGGCCACCTGCGTGCAGGAGGCTTCCGCCGCGTAGCGCAGGCGGTTCAGCAAGGTTTGCGCATCGCCCGTCCGCGTGAGGTCAAGGTCCGCATAGCTCACCGGCACGGCGCGGGCCTCGCTCCCAGTCTGCGCCAGGGCAGGGGCGGCAAACAGCACGGCGGCTGAAAAACCGGCAACAATCAAGTGCTTAATCACGGGCGCATCCTCCGTGAGCACGGGGCCGCTGGGAGGGCGGCTTCTCGCGTGTCATCTGGATGTCATAGAAGTGTCATTCGACTGTCATGTAAACTTTAAACTTCGGCCGGCCGCTGGCCTGCGGCGGGTTTGCAATCGCGCACACGTGCGTTATGCCGCTTGCCGCGCTGCGAAAGGCGCGTCTCCGGGGGCCAAATGTCCATTCTCGTCAACGCCGCTACGCGCGTGATTTGCCAGGGTTTCACCGGCAAAAACGGCACGTTCCACTCTGAACAGGCGATCGCCTACGGCACCAAGATGACGGGCGGGGTATCGCCGGGCAAAGGCGGGCAGACGCACCTTGGCCTGCCGGTGTTCAACACCGTCGCGGAAGCCAAGGAAAAGGCCGGCGCCGACGCCACCGTGATCTACGTGCCGCCCCCGGGCGCGGCCGCCGCCATCGAAGAGGCGATCGACGCGGAAATCCCCTACATCGTCTGCATCACCGAGGGCATCCCGGTGCTGGATATGGTGCGCGTGAAGGCCAAGCTCGCGAAATCCAAATCCACGCTGCTCGGCCCCAATTGCCCGGGCATCTTGACGCCGAACGAGTGCAAAATCGGCATTATGCCCGGCCAAATCTTCCAAAAGGGCAGCGTGGGCGTGGTCTCGCGCTCCGGCACGCTGACCTATGAGGCCGTGTTCCAGACCACCAATGAGGGCCTGGGCCAAACCACCGCCGTCGGCATCGGCGGCGATCCGGTGAAGGGCACCGAATTCATCGACGTGCTCGAGCTGTTCCTGGCCGATCCCGACACGACCTCGATCATCATGATCGGCGAAATCGGTGGCTCGGCTGAAGAAGACGCCGCGCAATTTTTGGCTGACGAGAAAAAGAAGGGCCGCTGGAAGCCGGTCGTCGGCTTTATCGCCGGCCGCACCGCCCCTCCCGGGCGGCGCATGGGCCACGCCGGCGCCATCATCTCCGGCGGCAAGGGCGACGCGGAATCCAAGATCGCGGCAATGGAAGCCGCCGGCATCAAAGTCGCCCCGCACCCGGCCGCACTCGGCCGGACGATGAGCGAGCTGCTGAAGGGGTAGGGCGGGCTTCGGTTTGAGGCCGGAGCATGGTATTTTCGTCGAATGACCAAGCTGGAAGCCCTGATCGAGCGCGCGCGCGCGCTTTACCGCCCGAGGATCAGGACGCGCTCGCGGAGGAAATGGAGGCGTGGCTCGATGTTCCCCCGCCGCCGGATGATTTTGGCGCGGACGGGTCCGACGAGGAATTGGCCGAGCGGATTGCGGCATGGCGCGCGAATCCGGTGGGAACGCCCGCTTCTGAGCTCCATGCGCGGCTCAAGCGTCAACGCGATAAAGCGTGATTGTCTATGCGCCTGACGCCGATAGGGACGTCACGCGTCTGCACGATGGGCTGCTGGGGTTCAGCTTAAGGGCGGCCAGCGCGTTTATGTTCAAGCTCGCCCTGGCGGAGCGGCGTATCGGCGCGCGACCCCAGACTTATCGCCGGCTCCGCGACGGCCAGACGCGCCGCTACAGCTTCAAACTCAACCGCACCACCGATTTGGTCGATTACCAAATCGAGCCGGCGCAGATCGTCGTGCTGCGGGTCTGGCATGGGCGCCAGGACCGGCCCGAATAAGGCGGTGAGGAGGGGGCGGGCCCCCGCCGGCGCCCCAAAAGCCTGCGCGTTGCGATAAGAAACGCACCCTTGCGGCAATGCAGCCCTTCAATCCCTTTGCGACGCGCTTTAGAAGGGGCGCCGCGCGGCGGCCCGCCCTATATTTTCAGGGCCGTTCTGCGATTTTCGAGAGGTCAGCGCCCATCATGGCGGACGACGCCCGCAGCTTGCCCAATATTGCTCTCCTTGAGACGAGCTTCCTCTATGGCGGCAACGCCAAGTTCGTGGAGGAGATGCACGAGAAATTCCTGAACGATCCAGGTTCAGTCGATCCCTCGTGGCGCGCCTTTTTCCAGCAGCTGCACGACGATCCGCACGCGGTGCGCGCGGCGGTGGAGGGGCCTTCTTGGTATCGCCCTGAGCTCGCGGCGCCCAAGACCACCGAAATCACCCGGCTGCTCGATGGCGATTGGGGCGGGCTCTCGGAGAAATTCGAGGCGGTGGCGCGCAAGCGCTTGCCTGGCGCTTCAACGGCGGATGTGCAGCAGGCCGCGCGCGATAGCGTGCGCGCGCTGATGATGATCCGCGCCTATCGCACGCGCGGGCACCTTGCCGCCAATCTCGATCCGCTCGGCATTGAAACGCGCGAGCCGCCCGCGGAGCTCGATCCGGCGAGCTATGGTTTCACCGCGGCCGATTTCAACCGGCCCATTTTCATCGACGGCGTGCTCGGCCTCGACACCGCGACCATTCCGGAAATGGTCGCCATCCTGCAGCGCACCTATTGCTCGACCGTGGGCGTCGAGTTCATGCACATCACCGATCCGGCCGAGAAGGCCTGGATTCAAGAGCGCATCGAAGGGCCCGACAAAGAGATCGCCTTCACGCCGGAAGGCAAGCGGGCGATTTTGAAGAAGCTGCTCGAAGGCGAGAGCTTCGAAAAATTCGTGCACAAGCGCCATCCCGGCACCAAGCGCTTCGGCCTCGATGGCGGCGAAGCGATGATCCCGGCGCTCGAGCAGATCATCAAGCG
>DAOMPU010000326.1:0-3264 GCA_035444925.1 Terricaulis sp.
TTACGTCGCTGGGCGCTGCGCCCAGGGACGGGGGCCGAAATCGCCGTTGGCGACGGCGATGGCCGCGCGCGGACGGAAGCTTTGCGCGCGGGCGCGGGCCTGCTCCACCTGCGTGGACGCAACGGAGCTCTCCAACGAGGCCGCGCGCGCCGCCGCGTCCTGATCGCCCTGGCGCGCGGCCACGGCGAACCAGAACAGCGCCTCGCCAGGATTGGCGTTCACGCCGCGGCCCTGCTGATAGAGAACGCCGAGATTGTATTGGCTGTCGGCCACGCCCAGTTCGGCCGCCTGGCGGAACCAGCGGAAGGCGGCCGCTTCGTCCAAAGGCGCGCCTTCGCCGCGCGCGAAATAGACGCCAAGATCGTGCATCGCGCGGCGATTGCCGCCGGCGGCGGCGCGCTCGGTCCATTGGCGGGCGGTGTCGAGATCGGCGGTGACGCCCTCGCCGCGCTCATAGAGCTTGGCCATGCGATATTGCGCCATGACGAGGCCGCGATCGGCGGCGGCGCGCAGCATCGCCACGCCCTCGCGCGTGCGCCCCGTGCCGAGGCGCTGCAGCGCGAGTTCGTATTGCGCGATCAAATTGCCCGATTGGGCGGCCTGTTCGAGCGAGACATTGCGCGGCGCGAGCGGGGCGGCGACGACCGGCTCCTGCGCGGTGCTCGACGCCATCGGCGTTGCGGGCGCGGCCTGCGTGGGCGTTTCCGCGAGCGGCGCAGCGCCCGCTTGGCCCTCAACCGGCGCTTCCGCGAACGGATCGGCCGGGGGCGCTTCGAACGGCGCTTCCTCAGCGGCGGTCGTCGGCGGCGTGTGCTGTGGCTCGGGCGTTTGCGGCGCGGGGCGCGCGCCGCCTTCGGCCTGCTGATTGTAATACCAATAGCCGCCGGCCAACATCAGCGCGATCGCGCCAGTCGCGCCCCAAAGCACGACGCGGCTTTGCCCGCGCAGGCTTTCGCTGGCGGTCTTTTCGGGCTTTTGCTTCTTCTCTTTTTCCTTCGGCTGCGGCGCCGATTGCGCCTGCGCGGCTTTGCGCGCGGCGGCGAGATAATCGTTCTTGCCGGGCTCCGGCGGCAGCGCGGTCTCGATCGGCGTCTCCGGCGCGGGCGCGCCGGGGGAGACGTCGAACATCGCCGCGTCGAGGCCGTCATCGTCAACCGGCGGCGCTTCAGGCGCCGCATCGAACGCGGGCAGCGGCGTATCCAGCACGGCGGGCGCTTCCGCTTCCGGCGTCCAGAACGGATCGTCGCCCTCGGCGGTGGTGAATTTCTCCGTTTCCTCGATCACGTCATCGATCAGGAGGTCATCGTCGCCGCTGCCGAAATCGGCGGCGGGCGGGGTGAAGCCGCTGATGTCGCCTTCGCCTTCCAGCACGAGATCTTGCGGCTCCTCGGCGAAATAGATGTCAAGGTCGCTGTCCTGCGGCGCGGGCGGGGGATCGAACGAACGCGGCGGCAGCGGGCCGGCGCGCAGCGGCTGGGCCGCATCGATCGGCGCCACGTAAGGCTCGGGATCGGAGAAGCTGCTGAAATCATCGGCGCGCCGCGAGGGCGTGGGGATGAAATCCGGCGCCGGCTCGGGCGCGGCATGGCCGCTCTCAAATTGCTCCAGCTTGGAGGCGACGGAGGACACCGCCTTCTGCACCGGCGCGATCGCTTCGGCGGAATGCTCTTCCACTTCGGCCAGGCGCTGCATAATCGAGCCGATCGCTTCGGACACGCGCGCGCCGGAGCGCTCTTCGCTGTCGATCAGGCGCTCGCCCAATTCGCGCGAGAGCTGCTCGTGGCGGGCGTTGAAGCGCTCGGCCATGCGGGCCACTTGCTCGCCGACATGCTCGATCGCTTGGGCGCTGCGGGTTTCCACCGCGCCGACGCGCTCTTCCAGGCGCTCGGAAAGGCGGCCCACTTCAAGGCCCATGCGGTCGAATGCGGCGGCTTCGCGGCGCTCGATCTCGTCGAAGCGCTGCTCCAGCGTGGAGGACATGCGCGAAAGCTCTTCGCGCACCGCGGAGGCGGCGGCGTCATCGTTGCGCGCTTCCACGCTGCGCAGGCGCTTATCGACCGTTTCCGACATGCGCTTGATCTCAAGCGAGATCGCTTCGATGGTTTGCGCCTGGCGCCGCTCGGCGGCGGCGAGGCGATGGGTGACATCCGTCAGCGCTTGCTCAAGGTTTTCGCTTTGCGCGCCTTCGAGCGCGGCCTGCACCTGGCCCGTCAATTCCTCGCGCGCCTGGCCGACCATCTCGTGTACGGAGCTGGCCATCGCATCGAGGCGGGTTTCCAGCATGGCGCGCAGCGCTTCGGTTTCCTGCACGGCGCTGTTGGCTTCCACCCGCGCGCCCAGCGCGGAGACGGTTTCTTCCAGCGTGCGGATCGCGGTGTTGGCGGTGTTTTCGGTTTCGGCCATGCGCTCGGCGAGGCGCTGGAGATTGTCATCCAGTGACTTCACAGCGCCGCCGGCTTCGATTTCGGCGATGCGTTTTTCGAACGCGGCCAGCGCGTCGGACACCGGGCTTTGATGCTCGGCTTTGGTTTCGAGCGCGGCGAGGCGCTCGGCGATGTCTTGCTGCTGGCGGCGCACATCGCCGAGATCGGCGCCGGCCGCGCCGCCGCCGTTTTCTTCCACCTGCTTGAGGCGCGCGGTGAGCGTGAGCTGGGCGTTGCGCAGATCGGCGATCGCCGCGCCGGCGGCTTGGCGCAGGCCCGCCGTGGCTTCGCGTGAGCCCGCTTCCGCGCGCTCAATGCGCGCGATCAGCGCGGCTTGTTCGGCCTTCAGTGCGTCCGCCGCGCCGAGGCGCTTGGTGATCTCGCCCTCAAGGCGCGACACTTCGCCAAGCAAAGCTTCGCGCACGCCGCTGGCGGCGTCGGCCTTTACTTCTTCGATCGCACTGGCGACGGCGCGGCGGGTGGAGGTTTCCGTCTCCGCCAGGCGCTCGCTCATTTCTTCTTGCAGGCGGCGCAATTCAGAAACCGCATCCGCGGAAGCGGCGGCGGCTTGGCGCGCGGCTTCTTCGGCCACGCTGCGCGCCTGCGACAGCGTTTGGCTGAGCGTGGCGTCGCGCGTTTCCATTTCGTTGGTCAGGAAGGCGGCGGCGGCTTCGGCGCGGCGCGCGACTTCATCGGCGAGCGAAACCTGGCTTTCCAGCCGCTCTTTCGCGTCGCTCAATTCGCCGCGCGCGCCCGCGAGCGCCTCGCGATTGGAGACGGCTTCTTCTTCGGCGCTTTGCAGGCGCCCGCTCAAGGTTTCACCGGCGATGCGGAATTGCTC
>DAOMPU010000327.1:0-3248 GCA_035444925.1 Terricaulis sp.
TCGCGGCCATCGGCGTGCTGTTCGTGCTGCCCTGGCTCGATACTTCGCGCGTGCGCTCGATGCGCTATCGCCCGATCGCCCGCCAGTTCTTCCTGATCTTCGTGGTCGTGTGCGTCGTGCTCGGCTGGTGCGGCGGCCAGAACCCCGGCAACATCCTGGCCAAGTCCGGCGCATTCCAGGCCACGTTGAGCTGGGTGCAAGGCGGGCAGGCGGCTGAAACCGCGATCGCCGCGCCCAGCGCCGGCGCCTGGAACGAAACCGCTGCGCAAGCGGAAGCCGACGCCCGCGCCAATGGCGCGACCATGACGGCCGTGCGCCGCCTCAACGAAACGCAAGGCACGCTCACGGTCGTTTCCGGCGGCGCGGTTGAGTCGCGTGTCGTCACCGGCGAAACCGCGGACGAAATGGAAACCGCCATCGCGAACGCGAAAACCGAGCTCGGCCCGGCAGGGCCGTTCTTCCAGGTTGAGCGCCGCAGCCCCGCGGCCTTCACCGTCACCAATCTCTCGCAAGTGGCGACGGCCTATTACTTCCTGTTCTTCCTGCTGATCCTGCCGATCCTGGGTCTTCGCGAAACGCCGGGCCGCGTGCCTGACACCATCGCCAAGCCGGTCACCAACCAAGGGGACGCGTAAATGCTGCGCGCTATCACGATTGCGGCGGCCGCCATGGTCGCGGCCCTTGGCGTCGCCGTCGCCGCTGGCGACGCCGAGCACCCGCACGACCACCCGTTCAGCTTCGATAGCTGGGTGGGCGGCTACGACATGGGCGAAGTTCAGCGCGGGTACCAAGTGTACCAGCAGGTCTGCTCGACCTGCCATGGCATGGACAACCTCGCGTACCGGCACCTGGGCGAGAAGGGCGGCCCGTTCGCCACCTACCGCGTGCGCGATCACGAAACCGGCGAGCCGGCGCTGCACGTGGGCAAGCCCGCGCACGGGGGCGCGTTCGTGGAAGTGACGGATAACCCGTACATCCGCTCGATCGCCGCTGCGGTGACCATCACCGACATCGATCCGAACTCCGGCCAGCTCATCGATCGCCCCGGGCGCCCGGAAGATTATTTCCGCAACCCGTTCCCGAACGAGATCGCCGCACGCGCCACCAATGGCGGCGCCTATCCGGTCGATCTCTCCACCATCACGCTCGCGCGCCATGGCGGGGCCGATTACATCCGCTCGCTGTTGCTCGGGTATGACGGGCAGGTCAATGGCACGCTGCACCACAACAAGTATTTCGCCGGCGGCTGGATCGCCATGCCGCCGCCGCTGGTGGAAGGCGCGGTGGCTTACGCCGACGGCTCGCCCACCACGGTGGAGCAATACGCGACGGACGTGACCGCGTTCCTGCAATGGGCGGGCGATCCGCACATGGAAACGCGCAAGCGCACGGGCCTGATCGTGCTGGCTTTCCTGCTGGCGCTCTCGGGCGTGCTCTACCTCGCCTACAAGCAAGTCTGGCGCGGCGAGAGCCACTAAGTTTAGCGAATAGTGCGTAGCGAATAGCGAATAGGGGGCCGCCCTATTCGCTATTTCGCCATGGCCGAAGCCGGATGAGCTGGCCGCAAAATCCCTCCCCTCGCGGGGAGGGATTAGAGATCAGCTTCCCGCGTCCATCGCCGTCACCGGCACGCCGTTCACAGTCGGCGTGGCTGCCGCATTCACGTCGGCCGGTTCGATCGGCAGCGGCGCGGTGTTCGCGACTTCCGTCACTGTATAGGTGACCGGCGCGGGCGTTTCGCTCGGCAGCGGCTGGCCGGCCGCGCTGGGCGGCGCGTATTGGATCACGCCATTGACGCGCCCGGCGCGGGGGCCGCGCGCGGTGGTTTGCGCGGGCGCGCTGCGTTCGCTCGCGCCGCCCAAAACTTGCGCCAGGTTGATCAGGCGCGGCGTGGCGCGCACGCCGGGATCGGGCACGTCGGCGTAAAACACATGCGCGCCGATCACCTGCCGGCCTTCGCCCACGCGCGACCAGCGCGGGCGCACCGCTTGGGTGTGATAGAAAAGGGCGCCGCCGGTGGGATCGATCGATTGCCCGGCCAGCACTTCGCGCGCGACGCGCTGCGCGGTTTCCCACTCGGTCACGGCGCCGCCATTATAGCGCGCGGGATCGCGCGCCAGGTTCAGCACCAGGCGCCGGTTCGGGTCGCCGCGATTCCACACCGAGAATTGCTTGGGCGAGAGGATCACCGTGGAAAGGTCTTCGCCGAAGCGCGGCCCGATCCGGTTGACCATCACATGCGCCACCGCGCGCATGCCGTGCTCGCCCTCGCTGCGCGCTTCGCCGAACATGGTCGCCGCCAGCAAGCGCACGTCATCTTCGCGGACCACGATCGGCGCCACGTTCGGGCCCATCGAAGGTTCGTTCGGGATGAAGGTCTGGATGAAGTCCGCGCCGATGGCTTGCGCCAAGGCTTGGGGATGCATCACGAAGTTCAAACCGGCCGCCGCCATGAGAAAGCCGGCCGCGCCAAGCGCGCGGGTGGCTTCACGGAAGCTGCGGTGCTTGCAGGGGGCGGCGGGCGCAGCGCGCACAAGGCCGATCCAGCGAGGGGCCATCGACTTGGTCTCTCCAACTCACATTGCGCGCGCCGCTTGGGCGTGTTGCGCATCATTGAAAGGGTCGAGCCGGCCCCGACGTGACCGGCGTCGCTGGCCCGGGTAAGTGGCGGCGCGGGCGGGCGAAAATGCGGCGAGCCTTGGGCTGACTCAGCGCGGTTCCCATTGATTTGGTTATATGTTTTTCATGATTACTCACAGGGAAAGGTTCCCGCGCGCAAGCAAAACGGCCCCCGCTTGCGCGAGGGCCGTTTGAATCTTCGGCGCTTTTTCGGTTGCCGGTTAGGCGAGCTCGCTCTGCTTGTTCACGATCCGCCCGACTAGGCCATAAGCCTTCGCTTCCTCGGCCAGCATCCAATAGTCGCGGTCGATGTCGCGCTTGATTTTATCCACCGGCTGGCCGGTGGCTTCGGCGAAAATGTTGTTCAGCCGCTCGCGCATACGCAGGATTTCGCGGGCTTGGATTTCGATGTCCGAGGCCATGCCGCCCACGCCGCCGCGCGGTTCGTGCAGCAGGAAGCGCGTGTTCGGCAGGCAGAAACGGCGCTCGCGCGGCACGGCGCAATAGATCAGCGCCCCGGCGCTCGCCACCCAGCCCGTGCCCAGCATCTGCACTGGGGCGTCCACGAATTTCACCGCGTCATGGATCATGTCCCCGCTCTCGACGTGCCCGCCGGGAGAGGAGATCAC
>DAOMPU010000328.1:0-3237 GCA_035444925.1 Terricaulis sp.
CTGCAACGAGGGCGCGCGGAAGCCGTTCTGCACCGAGCCGCGCACGGCGATCCAATCGTTGAAATCGTAGCGCGCCGAAAGTTTGCCCGAAAGCGTTTCGCCGAAATCGGAATAATCCTCATAGCGCACCGCGGCCGACATCAAGAGCTGTTCGGTGATGTTGGCTTCGGCGTCGAAGAAGGCGCCGAAGGAGGTGCGGTCTTCGTCCACCTCGTTGGAGGGGCGGAAGCCGGGGAACACCTGCGCGCCCGAAGCGGAGGCGCAGCCGCCCGCGTTGATTTGCGCCGGCGTCGGGTTGAGGCAGCCTGTCGTGTTGAGCGGCAGCAGCACGCCGCCGTTCAAATACGAATCCGGTTCGCCCGCGAAGATCGAATAGGTTTCGCGCCGTGCCTCGACGCCGATGGCGATGTTGAGCGGGGAGGCGAGCCCTGCATCAAACCCACGCACGCCCGAGACGTTGAACACCAATTGATCGTAGTCGAAGCCGCCGGCGTCGAACACGGTTTTGCTGGCCGGGCCTTGGCTGCGGTTCACGGTGTTGCGGATGGTGAAATCCATCTCGTTGAAGCCGTAAACCAGCGAGGCGTCCATATCCCAGCCGGCCATCGCCCAGCGTGCGCCCCCGCCCGCCGAATAATCGGTCACTTCCGGGTTGATCAGCGGCAGGAAGCCATCGGGGTGAATTTCGATCACATTGCGATCATCGAGCGCGCGGCGGAAGAAGCCGGCGCTGAGTGAGTCGCGGAACTGATAACTGGCCCAGCCATAAAGCGCGACGCCGTTGGAGAGATCATAGCCCGCGTTGGCGAACAGCGTGTATTGCTCAAGCTCCGGCTCGCCATACCAGGCGTTGAGGCGGTTGATCGAAGTTTCACGCGGATCGAACGCGCCGCCCACCAGCGGATATTGCTGGCGCCAATCGGGCGCGGTGCGCACGGTTTTTTCCTGATCGATGTATTCGAACGAAATGGTCAGGAAGCCGTTGGCGCCCAGCGGCAGGCCGAACCACGCGCCGACATTGAGCGTTTCGCCGTCCTCCACCTCGCGCGAGGCTTGATCGGCCACGCTCCAGGTCGCGCCGGCCGGCACATCGCCGACGGGGGTGCTGACATCGGTGATGCGCTGGCCATAGGAGACGTTGACGCCCCCGCCGGACCGCGCTTCGCGCAGCAGCACGTTGATCACGCCGGCGATGGCGTCCGAGCCGTATTGCGCCGAGGCGCCGTCGCGCAGCACTTGCACGCTGCCCACCGCCACCGAAGGGATGGTGTTGAGGTCAACCGCCGACGAGCCGCGCCCGATCGTGCCGTTCAAGTTCACCAGCGAGGCGCTATGGCGGCGCTTGGAATTGACCAGCACCAGGGTTTGATCCGGCGCAAGGCCGCGCAGCGAGGCGGGGCGGATCGTGTCCGTGCCGTCGGCCAGGCCCGGGCGCGGGAAGGTGTAGGAAGGCAGCGCCACCGAGAGCGCTTGGTTGAGTTCCGTGTTGCCCGCTTGGCTCAGCTGATCGGCGCCGATCACGTCCACGGGCGCGGGCGTGGAAAGCGCCGAGCGATTGGCCGCGCGCGTGCCGGTGACGACGATTTCATCGTCGGCCTGCTGCGCGAACGCGGTGCTGATGCCGCCAAAGGCGACGCTGCAAAGAAGCGCGCCCACAAGGGCGTTGCGCATTCTGCGCTTGGTGGATTTCACGGCCATTGGTGTCCCTCTCAACTGCCAGAGGGAAACTATGCTTAACGCTTTCGTGAACGGCCAGCGCGCCGCGACCAAGCAAAGCCTGGACGCGACGCGCCGTGATAGATTCATCACAAACGCCGCACGAAAATTCGCGGCGCAGGCGAATTAAAATCGTGTCAGCACCGTAAAGCGCACGTTCCGCCCGGGAAGGGGGATATCATTCTTCAAGAACGATGTGTGTGCGCGCGCTTCCTCGTCCGTGAGGTTGCGCCCATCGACCCGCAGAATGAGCCGCTCATCGGCGAACGGACGATAGGAGAGCCCCGCATTGAGCAGGCTGTAGCCGTCCGTCGCGGTTTCGAACGCGGCGGTGCGGCGCTGGGCGCCGACTTCAACGTGTTCGATATTTGCGCCCCAATGCGGGCTCTCCGCTTCCAGGCCAAGGCTTAGCGTATCGCCCGGAATGCGCGGCGGGCGCCCGCCTTGGGTGAAGCTGGCGCGCACTCTGTCGTAGCTCGCCACGCCTGACACCGCGAACGCGCCGAGATCGAACAGATGCGCGCGTGCCGCGACCTCCCCGCCCACAAAGCTCGCGTCACGCTGCACGAAGTGGAACACCGGCAGCGTTTCGGCATGGTCGGGGATCGAAGGATCGTTTGGATCGGCGAAGCCGCTGGTCCCGTCTTCTTCATCCACCCAGAATACGTCGCCGCGATCAACCAAAGCGATGTAGTCGGCATAATCGATGCCAAACAGGTTCACCTCGAACGAGAAGCGCTCCGATTTGTAGCGCGCCGAGATTTCGAGCGAGAGGGCGGTCTCGGTATCGAGATTGGGATCGCCCAATTCGTAATTGCTGGTGGCCAGGTGCGGGCCGTCCGAGAACAGCTCAAACGCTGTGGGCGCGCGTTCGGTATTGGCCAGCGTGGCGCCGAAGAACCAGCCTTCGGCCGGGCGCACGAACACGCCGGCGGATGCGCTCAACGTGTCGAAGTCGCGCCCGCCGAACGCCGCGCTTTGCAGCTCGCGCCGCTCCAGGCGCACGCCGCCTTCGAGGCCCCAGCTTTCAAAGTCCAGCCGCTCGATCACAAACACGCCGATATCTTGCGTGTTGGAGGGCGCAATGAACGCCTCCTCGCCCTCGGCGGAGAAATCGACGTCGGAGAATTGCACGCCAAGCGCGCCTTCTAGCGCGCCGCTGCTGTGGTGCGTCTCCACGCGCCCTTCCCAGCCGTCGCTGAAGAAGCGCGTGCCGGGCGATCCGTCATTCTCAAATTCGGTGTGTTCGTAATCGGAGTGCTGGGCCGCGAAGTCGAGCCGATCGAACGGCCCGAGCGCGATGCGAATGTCGCCGCGCAGCTCGTAGCGGGTTTGCTCGTACGCCAGTCGCGAGAGGTTTGGGCCTTCTTCGTGATGCTCCTCTTCTTCTTCGTGCTCTTCCTCGTGCTCTTCGTGCGCGTGGTCATGGCCGTGGCCCAAGAGGCCGTATTCACCCTCGGTGCGCCGGCCGGCGAAGCCGATGAAGCCCCAATCGCCAACATAGGAGCCGCCCAGGCTGTA
>DAOMPU010000329.1:0-3235 GCA_035444925.1 Terricaulis sp.
ACGCCCCCTTCGGAGAGGATGGTGAACACCGCGATGTCGCCCGTGCGCTTCACATGCGTGCCGCCGCAGAGCTCCACCGAATAGGCCTTGCCATCGGCGCTCAGCGGATCCGCGAGGCGGAACACGCGCACGCTCTCGCCGTACTTTTCACCGAACAGCGCCAGCGCGCCTTCGGCGATGGCTTTATCAGGCGCCATTTCCTTGATCACGCCTTCGGCGTTCTGGCGGATGATGGCGTTCACTTCATCTTCCACGCGGCCGATTTCATCGGCGCTGAGCGCCTGGCCATGGCTGAAATCGAAGCGGAAATAATCGGCCTCCACCAGCGAGCCTTTCTGCGTGACGTGCGGCCCCAGCACGTTGCGCAGCGCCGCGTGCACCAAGTGCGTGGCGCTGTGATTGGCGCGAATGGCGCCGCGGCGCGCGTGATCGATCTCAAGCTGGGCCTTATCGCCCACTTGAATCGCGCCTTTGACCAAGCGGCCGATATGCGCATGCAGGCTGCCCGCTTGCTTTTGCGTGTCCTCCACCGCGAACTCGGCGCCGTTGGCGAATTTGATCAAACCTTGATCGCCCGCCTGGCCGCCGCTTTCGGCGTAGAAGGGCGTGCGGTCGAACACCAGCGCGCCGGTTGCGCCTTCGCGCAGATCGTGCGCTTCCGCGCCATTGGCGACAATCGCCGTCACCGCGCCGGCGCCATCTTCCGCGCCATAGCCGAGAAACTCGTTGCCCTTGGTGCGTTCGAGGATCGAGAGCCAGATCGCGGGATTATCCGCGCCGTCCGCACCCTTCCAGGAGGCCGCGCCGGATTCCTTCTGCGCCTGCATCGCCGCATCATATTCGGGCTCGTCCACCTCAAGCCCCTTGCCACGCAGGATGTCCTGCGTGAGATCGAGCGGGAAGCCGAACGTATCGTAGAGCTTGAACGCGGTGCGTCCGGAAAGTTTTTCGCCTTGCTTCAAGCCCGCGATCTCATCTTCCAGCAGGCGCAAGCCGTTCGCCAGCGTGCGGCGGAAGCGTTCTTCTTCCTCGCGCAATTGCGCTTCGATCACCGGCTGCGCGCGCTTCAATTCGGGATAGGCTTCGCCCATCTCCGCGATCAAAGTCGGCGCCAAGCGATGCATCAGCGGCTCCTTGGCGCCCAGAATATGCGCGTGGCGCATGGCGCGGCGCATGATCCGGCGCAGCACATAGCCGCGCCCTTCGTTGGAGGGCGAAACCCCATCCGCGATCAGAAAGCAAGACGAGCGCAGATGGTCGGCGATCACGTTATGGCTCGGCGCACGCTCGCCCTCGGCCTTGGTTTTGGTGAGTTCTTCCGACGCCGCGATCAACGTGCGGAAGAGATCGGTTTCGAACACCGACTCCACGCCCTGCAGCACACAGGCCATGCGCTCGAGCCCCATGCCGGTGTCGATCGATGGCTTCGGCAAATTTTCGCGCGGGCGCCCATCATTGAATTGCTCGAATTGCATGAACACGAGGTTCCAGAATTCGAGGAAGCGATCGCCGTCCTGCTCGGGCGAGCCGGGCGGGCCGCCCCAGATGTGATCGCCGCGGTCGATGAAAATTTCCGAGCACGGCCCGCACGGGCCGGTATCGCCCATCGACCAGAAATTATCGCTGGTGGCGATGCGGATGATTTTATCGTCTGAGAGGCCTGCGATCTTTTTCCAGAGCACGGCCGCTTCATCGTCATCATGATAGATGGTGACGAGCAGCTTTTCTTTCGGCAGGCCGAGATCCTTGGTGATCAGCGTCCAGGCGTTCTCGATCGCGCCGTCCTTGAAATAATCGCCGAACGAAAAATTGCCGAGCATCTCGAAGAAGGTGAGATGGCGCGCGGTGTAGCCGACATTGTCGAGATCGTTGTGCTTGCCGCCGGCGCGCACGCATTTCTGGCTGGTGGCCGCGCGCGGGTACGGCGCCTTGGCCGCGCCAGTGAAATAGTTCTTGAACGGGACCATGCCGGCGTTGACGAACAGCAGCGTCGGATCGTCCTGCGGCACGAGCGGCGCGGACGCGGGCGTTTCGTGCCCGCGCGCGCGGAAGAAGTCTAGAAACTGACGCCGGATGTCGCTGACGCTTTGCATATTTTCCAAGCCGCAAGGCCCGCTAGCGCGGGCAAATCAAGGTTGGGCTTGGTATAGGTAGTGCGCGCATGAACGCCAAGCGGGGGCGAGGCGCCGGTACGCATCTTCGGCCACACGGCCCTTACTCGGGCAATGTCAGCGCTCCATCTTCACCCAGGGCGAAGGCCGGATTCCAGGCCACTTCCCAAAGGTGCCCATCCGGATCGGCGAAATAGCCGGTGCGGCCGGCAAAGTGCGGCGAATCCTCCGCCGGCTTGGTGACAGCCCCGCCCGCTGCGGCCGCTTTCGCCAGAACCTGATCGACCTCCTCCCGCGCGCGGACATTGTGCGCCAGGGCGATGCGGCGAAATCCCTCCCCTGCCGGGGCCACACCCGCATCCTCGGCGAGACTCCGCCAGGACCACAGCGCCAGCGCCGATCCGCCGGCCTGGTAAAACGCCACCTCCCCCGCAACGCTCGCGCCCGACCGCTTCCAGCCCAGCGCCTCATAAAAAGATTGGGCGCGGCCGAGATCGGCCACGCCCAAGGTGATGAGGGAAATGCGCGGCTCCATGGCCCGCTCCACCAACCATTGATCTCGAATCCGCCGGCCGGCCCGGAGACGGGCCAGGGCATGGGGTCGGGTCGGCTAAGCGTCCCCGAACCGGCCAGCGAAACTCTCAGCCGCCTTCCGCGGCGTCCTTTTCTTCATCCCCTTCGGGCGGGGAATACATCGCATCGGACATCATGCCCGACTTCTGACGGATCGCGTCCTCGATCGTGATCGCGACGTCCTTGTTCTCCTTCAAGAAGCGGCGCACCGCTTCCTTGCCTTGGCCCAGCTTCTGGCCGCCATAGGCGTACCAAGCGCCGGACTTATCGATGATGCCGGCTTTCACGCCGAGCTCGATCAGCTCGCCCGTCTTGGAGACGCCTTCGCCGTAGATGATGTCGAACGACACCTGCTTGAACGGCGGGGCGACCTTGTTTTTCACCACTTTCACGCGGGTTTCCGAGCCGATCACCTCGTCGCGCTCTTTGATCTGGCCAGTGCGGCGAATATCGAGGCGCACGGAGGCGTAGAATTTCAGCGCGTTGCCGCCCGTGGTGGTTTCCGGGTTGCCGTACATCACGCCGATCTTCATGCGGATCTGGTTGATGAA
>DAOMPU010000330.1:0-3227 GCA_035444925.1 Terricaulis sp.
GTCAGCACGAACACGCGCGCGTCGGAAAGTGAGCTGACGGGCGAGGTGGGCTGGGCCCAATGCTCAAACCGGGTGATGCCTGCTGGCGCGTTGGCGGCGCGGCGCAGCGTCGGTGTTTCGGAGAAATCGCGCTCCATCTGCGGATTGGCGCCGGTGCGCGTGTCCATGGTCATGACAAAAGTGGGGCGCGCGTAGAGGCGCGCGAACAAGGCGTCCATCGCCGGCAGCGTGCCGCCCGGGCAGGCGCGCACGTCGATGATCAGCGTGCCGGCGTCCTCGTATTGATCCAGCAGCGCGGCCATGCGCGCGTTCACATCCTCGCCGCCGGGCAAGGAATTGATGCGCAGATACGCCGCGCCTTCGCTCAGCCACAGCGCTTCGGCGAATTCGCCCGCGCCGCCGGGGCCGCCGCGCACGATGCGCCGGCCGGCGGCTTCTGTCGTGCCGGTGAGGGAGATGCGCAGATGCGCGTCCTGATGCACTTCGCGCAGCTCGCTTTGCAGCGTGGCGGCGAGCGCGGCCGGCTCTGTGAGATTGTCATAAGCGCCGGCCTCCGCGCGCTGGCGCAGATGCGCGGCGTAGCGCTCGGCCTCGTTCGGGAAAACGTAGGAGGCCGCCATGATGTCGGCCAGTTCGCGCGCGGCGGCGCGGATGGCCTCTCGGGTGAGGCTTTGGCTTTGCGCGGCGATCTCCTGGGCGCTCGCGGCGGCGGCGCCCCAGCCGCACGTCTGCGGGTAAAGCCCGACCACCAAAGCGGCCGCGGCCACGCCCAAAGCTTGCGCCAAATTCATGCTGATCCCTCCGAATGCGGAGGGGGTATGGCGCTGGTTTTTTGCCGGCGTCCGTCAGGTTTGAAACAATGCTGCAACATGCCCGCCCGGGGCCTAAGCGTTCGCTTTAGTCGGCGGTGTCGAACCCGGCTTCGGCCTGGCCGAACAGAGTGTTCAGCGCCTCGCCCACCGGGCGCACCGCGCCCAGAATGGCGAAGAAGATCAGCGAGGCGATCAGCGCGTATTCGATCGCGGTGGCGCCGTCTTTGTTCTTGAGGAAGCTGCGCTTCATACGGCGCTCCGTTCGATGAGGCGGTCCACGAGCACGACATCCGCAGGGGGCATCGGCACGGCGCGCAGATCCAAGGGGCGAACCCATTGCAGCGCGGCGGCCGCATCGGGATCGAGCTTCGGTTCGCCCTGCCAGCGCGTCGCGGTGTAGAGCGGCATCAGCAAATGGAAATCCGGATAAGCGTGCGAAGCGAACGCAAACGGATCGAGGGCGTCCTCCTGCAGCGTCAAATCCAGTTCCTCCTTCAGCTCCCGGATCAGCGCCGTTTCCGGCGCCTCGCCGGGCTCGACCTTGCCGCCGGGAAATTCCCAGAGGCCGCCGAGCTGTTTGTGCAAAGGCCGCTGCGTGATCAGCACGCGCCCCTCGCGATCCAACAACGCCGCCGCCGCTACGAGCAGCAGGCGGCGGGTTGAAGCGGAGGTATCGCCGATTTGCATGAATATGCCGTGTGGAGAGATGGTTGAACGCGCTTAACCTTCACGGCCTGTTCACTGCTTTGCAAGCTCACCGGCGCGCCTATCCGGCGGGCAGCCCCTCGGCGGCGAGCGCGGCTTGCACGGCGGGGCGCGCCTGGACGCGCTGGAAGTAAGCCTCAAGGCGCGGCCAGGGCGAAAGATCGATCTTGAACGCCTTGGCCCAGCGCAGCGTGACGAAGGCGTACGCGTCAGCCACCGAGAAATCGCCGAGCAGATAATCCTGATCGCCCAGCTTGCCGTCTAGCAGGCCAAGCCGGCTCGCGATATTGGCTTCGATGCCGGGGCGCGCTTCGGGGCCGGGCTTCTTGAACAGGGCGCCGATCCCCTTGTGCAATTCGGTGGCGATGAAGTTCAGCGTTTCAAGCGCGCGCCATTTGGCGAAGCCTTCGCTGGGCAGCAGCTTTTTATCCGGCGCCTGGGCCGCGAGATATTGCAGCAGCACTTGCGCTTCGGTGAGAATTTTTCCGTCGTCGAGCTCAAGCGTGGGCACCGCGCCTTGCGGGTTGATTTCGTAGAAGTCGCGTCCGCCCTCGGTGCGCCGCTCCGGCGCGAACGCGACTTTATCGAGCGCAACATCGAGATTGGCTTCGCGAACGATGATGTGCGGCGCAAGCGAGCAGGCGCCCGGCGCGTAATAGAGCTTCATGAAATTCTCCCTGGACTGAAGGCAGGAAGATAGGGCGCGCGCGCAGCCGCTCAAGTATCAGGCATGTGCCTCAATGCGAGGGAGGCGTGCTCGGCGTGTTCTTTGGTCCGAAGCGGTCTCCCGCCCAACGCAGGCCGAGAAAGACGGCGTAAATGATCGTCGCCGCGATCGCCACGGTGAGGAAGTTCCACCCGTTTTTAAGGCCCAGCATGAAGCACGGCCAAATGGCGACGAGCAAGAGTACGACATTGCCGATCTCTTTCGATGTCCGCATAATTCCGAGCACGACCGCGAGAATGGCGCCGCCTAAAATGATCGCATCGTTCGTTTCCACCGCCGCTCCCCTTTAAAGCCGCCCTACGGTCGCAACATGTCGCGCGATCGTCAACACATTCGCAAATCGCCGCCGCCGCCGTGAAGGTAAACATCACCGCGCAAGCGAGTGATCAGCGCGGCGCGCGCGCCAAACATGCGCTTCACCCTGCGGCGTCGAACGCTTGCTTGATGTAGCCGATCAGCTTGGCGTCGATTTCATCGGCGCTGGTGAGCGGCACGACGTATTGGCACATGCCCCCGGGCGCGACGGGCTTGACGCGCGCGTCCTTGATCTCTTGCTTGAGATTGAGTCCCAGCTCGAAGCGCTCATTGGTTTTCGGGCCGAGCATGGCGAATTGTTTTTTGCGCCGTAGCGAGACGTAGCCCTTCTTGGGCGCGATCTCGTGGTCGCCGAACTTGGCGATGGCGGCCATCAGCTTGTCGTGGATCGGGCGCAGGTGCGCTTTCTTGCCGGCGTAAATTTCGGCCAGCACATCATCGGTGCTTGCGCCAGCCGCTTTGGCGGCGCTGGCGCCGTCGGATTTGAGCGCGACGTGCGTCAGCGTATTCGCATCGCCGTGGCCGAGGCCGTAGCTTTCCTTCAGCCAATCGCGGATTTCGCCGTGCTTGGCCTTGCCGGATTTTTGGATCGCGGCGGCGAGCTGGGCCAGCGTCTTGCCGGTTTTCTTTTCGATGTTGGCGATCTGCGTGGCGATCGCTTTGTCCAT
>DAOMPU010000331.1:0-1225 GCA_035444925.1 Terricaulis sp.
TCATCGATGAAGAGCACGATCCTTCCTACAAGCAGGAGGAGGGCGTCATCTATCAGGCGCGCGATCTGGCCGTGGCGCGCGCCAAGCTCGGCGAATGCGCTGTGATCCTCGCATCCGCCACGCCCTCGCTCGAAACCCTCACCAACGCCCAAGCCGGCCGCTACGCGCACATCAAGCTGCCCATGCGCCACGGTGCGGCGCAACTGCCCGATGTGTCGCTGGTGGATATGAAGCTCGACGCGCCGGAGAAAGGCCGCTGGATTTCGCCAAAGCTGATCCAGGCTGCCGCCGAAGCGCTGACGCGTGGGGAGCAATCGCTGTTTTACATGAACCGGCGCGGCTACGCGCCGCTCACGCTCTGCCGCGCCTGCGGCCACCGCATGAAATCGCCCGATAGCGATGCTTGGCTGGTGGAGCACAAATATACCGGGCGCCTCGTCTGCCATCTCACCGGGCATTGGATTCCAAAGCCGGAAGCGTGCCCCGAGTGCGAAACGCCCGATAGTTTCGTCTCCATCGGGCCGGGCGTGGAGCGAATCGAAGAAGAAGTGCGCTTCTTCTTTCCCGAAGCGCGCATCGAAATTTTCTCATCCGACACCACGCCCAATGGCGAAGCCGTGCGTGAGCTGGTGGCGCGCATGGAGCGCAGCGAGATCGACATTCTGATCGGCACGCAAATCGTCGCCAAAGGCCACAATTTCCCGAATCTCACGTTTGTGGGCGTGATCGACGCGGATTTGGGCCTGCGCGGCGGCGATCTGCGCGCGGGCGAGCGCACGTTTCAGCTGATCTCCCAAGTCGCCGGCCGCGCCGGGCGCCACGAAAAGAAAGGCAAGGCCTTCATCCAGACCTATGCGCCCGATGAAGCCATCATGCAGGCGCTCGCCGCGCAGGATCGCGACGCCTTCCTCGCCGCCGAAGCCAGCGAGCGTGAGTTCGCCGGCATGCCGCCTTACGGGCGCCTCGGCGCCGTCATCGTCTCCGCGCCGAGCGAGCAATTGGCCAACGAAGCCGCCAACGCCTTGGGCGCCGCCGCGCCGAACGCCGAAGGCTTGGACCTCTGGGGCCCCGCGCCCGCGCCGCTCGCGGTGATCCGCGGCATGCATCGCCGGCGCTTCCTCGCCCGCGCCAATCGCGGCGTCGATATCTCCGCTTTCCTCGCCGCCTGGGTCGCCCGCATCAAACTGCACAGCGCCGTGCGCGTGCAGGTGGACGTTGATCCGTA
>DAOMPU010000331.1:1325-3218 GCA_035444925.1 Terricaulis sp.
AACGAGGATGCGCCAATCCTTGTCAGGCATCGATCAAAGTCGGTTCGATGCGGGCGCGCAGGCCCGGATGCAGTGAATCGGGGGTGAAAAGATCAACCGGCGCGCCCAGCCTTTCTTCCAGCTCCAGCTTCAAACCGGCGAACGCGAACAAGTCCGGCGTCCGCCCCGGTGCGAATTCCACCAGCAGGTCGATATCGCTGTCGGCGCGCGCGGCGTCCCGCGCTGTGCTGCCAAATACGGCGATGCGCGCAACGCCCTGCGCGGTCAGCCAGGGGCGCATCTCGCGAATCTGATCAAGCAGCAGGCGCCGGTCCATGCCGCACTATCGCACAGATTGCGTTGAAACCAAAGCGCTTGCCGCCCCGCGCAACGCGCCTCACCATGCGCCGCCATGAATATAAGCGACGCGATCCGCACCATTCCCGATTACCCCAAGCCCGGGATCATGTTCCGCGACATCACCACGCTTCTGGGCGATGCGCGCGCGTTCCGCCGCACGGTGGATGAGCTGGTGCAGCCCTATGCCGGCGTGCGCATCGATAAGGTGGCCGCGATCGAGGCGCGCGGCTTCATCCTTGGCGGGGCGGTGGCGCATCAGCTCTCCACCGGCTTCATGCCTGTGCGCAAGCAGGGCAAACTGCCTTGGAAAACCCGCGCGCAGGAATATGCGCTCGAATACGGCGTGGACGTGATGGAGGTGCATGAGGACGCGGCGCGGGCAGGCGAGCATGTGCTGCTGATCGATGATCTGATCGCCACCGGCGGCACCGCGCTCGCGGCCGTGCAGCTGATTTCAAGCCTGGGCGCAAGAGTGATCGGCGCGAGTTTCGTGGTCGATCTGCCTGAGCTTGGCGGCGCCGCGAAGCTGCGCGCCGCCGGCGTGCCGGTGCAGGCGCTGTGCGCGTTTGACGGGCATTGACATTGGCCAGGTTGGAGCGCGAGCCCCCGCCTCGCTTGCGCGCCAGGGGGCGCGCGCTCCATGCTTGAAACATCAGCGCATGCAAGCGGCGCCCTTAAACGCCGTCTTCGCCCACCGGCCCGCCTTCGCCTTCAAGGCGGCGCAGCTGCTTCACGTCTTTCTGAGTGTGCCGCAGCCGCACGCCTACGCCCATATCGCCCTCGGGGATGAACACCGCACCGCCTTGCTCAAGCGTCGCCTGGAGCTTGGCGCGCACTTCCGCGCCCGGGTCGATCCCGGCGGTTTCGAAGTCGCGCACGATCTTCTTGGTCACGCCGCAGATCTCGGCCAGCCGCTCACGCGGCCATTGCACCAAAACGCGCGCGGCGCGGCAGAGCGGGCCGGTCAGTTCCATCTTGGCAGTTCCATAGTCACGCCCCTTTCGGCTTCAGCTTGCGCTTAAAGGTGGCAAGCAGAAGCCACACGCTCAAGAGGCATTGTAGCGCGGTTGAAAAAACCGAGAGCAGCCAGATGTGCTCCAGCTTCAGCCAGGGCTGATACGAAAGCCAGATCGCCGGGGCCGCGAAGGTGACCAGCCGGGTGGCGCTGACGAACAGGGAAGGGCGCGTGTCGCCCATGCCCTGAAACATGCTGGCGCAGGTCATGACGAGGCCCGCGGCCACGAAATTCCATGACGTGATCTTGAGATAGTCGCCGGTGACTTGAAGCACGGCGGGATCGCTGGTGAAGGGCGCGCCCATCAGTTCGGGGGCGATGTGGCAAAGCACGGAGAGCGTCGTCATGATCGCCGCGCCGATCAGCGCCGCCACTTTGAATGTCTCGCGCACGCGCGCGTATTGCCCGGCGCCGAAATTCTGCCCGGCGATGGGCGCGGCGGCGAACGCCACCGCCATCGCCGGCAGGAAGATCGATTGCATGATGCGCCCGCCAATGCCGAAGCCGGCCTGCGCCTCGGCGCCGAAATCGCGGATCAC
>DAOMPU010000332.1:0-3216 GCA_035444925.1 Terricaulis sp.
CGCCGCGCCGCGCCATGTTCTGAACCTGCGGAGGCTCACCCCGCCCCCTTCCCCCTCCCCTCAAGGGGAGGGGGTGGCGTTTTATTTTCGCACGGTCTCAAGCGATCACGACCACCCCGTCGCGCACAGCGACAGCAACACGCGTAAGGCCCCTGCCGTTGCAGGGGCCGCCCGCGCACGCGCCATCGTCCAGCGCATAGCTGGCGCCATGCACGGCGCAGACGAGATAGCGCCCCTCCTGCACGATCAGGCGCCCATCGGCGTGCTGCAGCGGATAATCCGCATGCGTGCAGCGATTGAGGAAGGCGGCAACGCGATCGCCGCGCCGCGTGAGGATCAGTGAGAGCCCGCCCGCTTCGACCCGCAGCGCGCCAGGATCGGGAAGGTCGGCAAGCAGCGCGAGCGTAGCGCCCGGCGCGATCACACGCCCTCGGCCTTGAACGGGCGCGACAGCAGCGCGCGGATCGCATCGTCGATCGAGATGCGCTCGGCGATAATCGAATCCACCGCCGCGCAGATCGGCATCTCCACGCCATGCTTGGCCGCCAGCGCCATCACCGCCGGCGCGCTTTCGGCGCCTTCGGCCACGCTGCGCCGCTCGCCCAGCACGTCCTTCAGCGCCCGCCCCTCGCCCAGCGCCGCGCCCAGCGAGGTGTTGCGCGACGTGAGCGAAGCGCAGGTGAGCACCAGATCGCCCAGCCCCGCGAGGCCCGAAAGCGTCTCCGCCTTGGCGCCCATGGCGAGCCCGAGGCGTGTGAGTTCAGCAAAGCCGCGTGTGATCAAAGCCGCGCGCGCGCCGTCGCCCAGCTGGCGCCCCTGCGCCATGCCGCAGGCGATGGCGATGACATTTTTCACCGCCCCGCCGATCTCGGCCCCGATCAGATCGTCGGAGACGTAGGGGCGGAAGGTCGGCGCGCCGAGCGAAGCCACGATGCGCTGCGCGAAGTCCGCATCGGCGCTGGCGACCGTGACCGCCGTGGGCAGCCCGCGCGCTACGTCCTTGGCGAAGCCGGGGCCGGAGAGCACGGCGGGCGTCACCGGCAGCGTCTCGGCCAGCACGTCCGTCATCAGCGCCAGCGTGCCGCGCTCCACGCCCTTGGCGCAGAGCACGATGCGCGCCTTCGGCCCGGCCAAAGGCGCCAGCGCCGCCAGCACGGCGCGCATGTGCTGGGCCGGCGGCACGGCCAGGATCAGCTCGGCCTCAGCCGCGACCGCGAGATCGGTGGTCGCCTTCACGGCGGGGTTCAGCGCGATCCCCGGCAAGAACAACGCGTTCTCCTGGCGCGTGTTGATCGCCTCCGCCGCCTCCGCCTCGCGCGCCCAGAGCGTGACATCGCGCCCCGCCGCGGCCGCGACTTGGGCCAGGGCCGTGCCCCAGGCGCCCGCGCCCACCACGGCGACACGTTGAAAGGGCTGGGTCACCGCGCTGAATCCTTCATTGATCGTTCAGTCAAAACCAGATACGTTATAGCAATGGACGAGAAATCAGCCACCCGCGACCGCATCCTCCAAGCCGCGATCGCCCGCATCAAGCATTACGGCTACGGCAAGACCACCATGGCCGAGATCGCCGCCGATTGCGATATGTCGCCGGGCAACATCTATCGCTTCTTCGAAGCCAAGATCGACATCGCCGAAGCCATGGCGCGCAAGCACTACGCCGAGGAGCAAGGCGAACTCGCGGCCATCGCGCGCAAAAAGGATTTGCCCGCCGATAAAAGGCTGCGCGAAATCTTCTTCAAACGGCTGCGCGAATCCTATTGCATGCTGGAAGAAAGCGCGAAAATCATGGAAATCGCCGAGGTGCTGCACCGCGAGCGGCCGCTTTTCGCCAATGAGCAATTCGCGCTGGAGCGGGTGTTCCTGGTCGCCGTGCTGGAGGACGGGGAGAAGGCCGGCCTGTTCGCGCCTGGCGATCACGCCTTCACCGCCGAAATGCTGCAGGCGGCCACGATGAAATTCTCAATCCCCCAGCTCTTCTCGCAACTGACCCTGCCCAAGCTCGAGCGTGAGCTTGAGGGGGTGCTCAATCTCATTTTCAACGGCCTCTACGCCCGCAGCGAAGCCGGCGCCGCGGAGCCGGCTCGCGCCCGGGACGCGGCGGAGACGTAGAGCCGCCCCTCGCACTAAATAAAAATCATTTTATTCATTGATTACTTTTCGGAGTGGTGGTAGATACGGCGCATCAACGCTTTGGAGCCGCCGCCATGACCGCCACCCGCCCCTCTTCCTTGATCATGACCACCTTCGTTTTCGCCGCGCTCGCGCTGGTGATCGCCGCGGCCGCGCCGCTGCTGCAGGTCGCTGCGCTCGTGGTCGCCTAATCGGCCCTGACGGCGCGCCTCCCAGAGCGCCGGAAGGTATTCTGCAGGCGCGAAGGCTAGCCCTTCGCGCCTCCTTTTTGCCTGCATTAATGCGGTGAAATTAACAGGCGCCATGCGTATCTGCATGGCTGGATTGGAAAAACCTGCCTTCAAACAAAGCCGGTTAGGGTCCATCTATGCGCATCCGATGTTCGCACGTGCAACATCGAACCTGTGTTTGGAGAGTAGAATGTCTGCGCATGACGTGCCCGTTTCTGGCCGGGCGATGTCCATCATTGTTGCGATCGCCCTGGTCGTGACCGCGCTGGCGCCGCTCGTTGTGACGGCCTCTAAGGTCGTCGCCTAATCAAGCCTTAGCCCCCTTGCGCCCCGCCTTATGGCTGGGGCGCAAGCGGGCCGCCGCTTCATCCAGCGGCCAGCGCGGCCGGGCCGGAACATCCAGCCCATCGCTGAATCCCCGCGCTAATCTTTCCGCCCCGGCGAGGGCGATCATCGCCGCATTATCCGTGCACCATTTCAAAGGCGGGGCGATGAAATCGTAGCCCCGCGCCGCCGCCAGCGCCTCCAGCTTGGCGCGGATCGGCTTGTTGGCCGCCACCCCGCCCGCCGCGACCAGGCGCCCCTTGGCCCCCCACATCGGATCGAACAGGCGCATCGCGTTCTGGGTGCGATCAGCGATCACATCCAACACCGCCGCCTGAAAGCTGGCGCAGAGATCGGCCTTATCCTGCTCGCTCAGCGCGCCCAGCGCCGCCGCTTCGCGCGCGCAGGCGGTTTTCAGCCCCGCGAAAGAGAAGTCACAACCTTCGCGGCCCATGAGCGGGCGCGGCAGCGAAAACCGCTTGGAATCGCCGTTTTCCGCCATTTTCTCGACCAGCGGCCCGCCGGGAAA
>DAOMPU010000333.1:0-3187 GCA_035444925.1 Terricaulis sp.
TTGGTCGCTAGCGCCGGCGGCCGCCTCGAGCCGGACCTCGAGGCGGCCGGCGGCGAGTTGATCAAACTCCCGCTCGCCACAAAAAATCCGATCACCGCACTTATCAATGCGTTCCGCCTCGCGTCGGTCATCCGCAAGCGCGGGGTCGAGATCGTGCACGCCCGCTCGCGCGCGCCGGCCTGGAGCGCCTGGATCGCCGCGAAGCTGACGAACACCGCCTTCGTGACCACCTTTCACGGCATCTACAACGCGCGCTCGGCGCCCAAGCGCTTCTACAATTCGATCATGGCCAAGGGCGATCTCGTCATCGCCAATTCCGAATACACGCGCGAGCACGTGCTCTATCATTTCCGCGCCGCGCCCGAGCGCGTCATCGCCATTCCGCGCGGCGCCGATCTCGACGTGTTCGATGCGCGCGCGGTGCACGCCCAGGACATCGCGGCCCAGCGCGCCGATTGGGGCGTCGCGGTTGGCGATGCGCGCTGCGTTGTGATTGCGCCCGCGCGGCTCACCCGCTGGAAGGGCCAGCTTGTCCTGATCGACGCGGCGGCCGAATTGCTGAAGCGCCGCCCCGGCGCGCTGCGGGTGATCTTCGCGGGCGATGCGCAAGGGCGCGAAAGTTACGTGGAGGCCATGCAAGGCGCGATCGACGAAGCGGGGCTGCAAGAAGCAGTTTCCATCGTCGGCCATCTGCGCAACATGGCTTTGGCGTTCGCCGCTTCCGACATCGCGGTGTTTCCGGTGATTGAGCCTGAAGCGTTCGGCCGCGGCGCGGTGGAGGCGCAAGCCATGGGAGTGCCGGTGATCGCCTCAAACCTCGGCGGTTTCACCGAAACCGTAATCGAAGGCGAAACGGGTTTCCTGGTTCCGCCCGGTTCTGCACAGGCTTTGGCCGCTGCGCTGGAACGCATGATCGACGAAGGCGTTTCAGTGCGTGCGGCAATGGGCGAGAGCGGGCGCCGGCGCGCGCGCGCGCTTTATTCCACCGCAGCCCTTCAAGCCGCCACATTGGAAGTTTACCAACGCGTGCTGAGCCAACGCAGACGTAATGCAAGCGCCGGCCAAACCGAGACGGCGTTGTGATATGAAAGGGCGAGGAGAGCAGAAGATGATTCCTTGGCGCAAAGCCGATTCCGCACAGAAGGGCGGAGCCAGCGCGGCCAAGCACGTGCTCGTCATTCAGCTTGGCGGGCTCGCGGCGTTCGTGCAGGCGCTCGCCGCCGCGAAAGCCATTCGCGAGGCGCATCTGGGCGCCCACATCACCTTGCTCACCACCGAAACGACCAGCGCGTTGGCGGAGAAAGCCCCGTACTTCGATAAGGTCGAGGCCGACGGCAAGCCCAAGGAGCCGCAGGCGATCACCAAGCTGATCGCGCGCATCCGCGCCGCCAAGTACGACATGGTCTATGATCTGGAAGGCTCCAGCCGCACCAGCAATTATTTCCAGGGCCTGCGCCCCTGGCCGCCGAAATGGTCCGGCCCGGTCGCCGGCGCCAGCCACGCCTATATCGATCCGGCCCGCGCCGATCTGCATCCGCTCGATCGCCACGCCGCCCAGCTCGCCGTCGCGGGCCTCGCCGCCAATGACGCGCTGACGCCCGATCTCTCTTGGGTGCGCCCGGTGATGCGCGACGCGCCGCGCCTGCTGCCGGATTATTTCAGCATCCGCGGCCGCTACGTGCTGCTGTTGCCGCGCGGGGATGATTCCCAGCCCGCGCGCCGCTGGCCGGAGGCCAATTATGTCGAGCTGGCCCGCCGGCTTGCCCGCAACGGGGTCACGCCCGTGGTGCTCGGCGGCCCGGCCGAGCGCGCCATCGGCGCGGCCATCGCCAAAGAAGAGCCGCGCGCCAAGAACCTGGTCACCCGGCCGGACTTGTTCCAGGCTGCCGCCCTGGCCGAGCGCGCGGCCTTCGCCGTGGGCGATGATGTGGACCTGATGCACGTGGCCGCCGCCGCCGGCGCGCCCTGCCTGGTGCTGCTCTCCTCATTGGCGAACCCCGAGCAGGCGGCCCCGCGCGGGCGCGGCGGGGTGATCGCCATTACCGCCGCCGTCCTGGCCGACCTCCCGGTCGAGCAGGTGGAGCGCCAGGTGCGCAATTGCGGCGTCTTTCAACACGCTGCGACGGCTTGAAGCGCGCGCTAACACACGCAATATTACCAGCGCGAATCCGCGCCCCCTCCGGGGCGCGCGCACGCGTGTTTGATCAACTGAAACAGGAGATGGCCCGATAGCCAGACGTCCGTACGCCGCGCCCCCGCCCTCGAAAGATGGGCCGCGCGTGAATGATGAAATCCGCGGCGTCGCCCGCGTCCTTCTCATCGATGCAGAGGGTGAAAAGCAGGGCGAGATGCCGATTGGCGCCGCCCTCGACGCCGCCCGCGAAGCCGGGCTCGATCTCGTTGAGGTCGCGCCCAATTCCGAGCCGCCGGTCTGCAAGATTCTCGATTACGGCAAGTTCCGTTTCGAGGAGCAGAAGAAGAAGGCTGAAACGCGCAAGAAGGCCAAGCGCGTCGAGCTAAAAGAGATCAAGGTTCGCCCCAACATCGATGATCACGATTACGAAGTGAAGATGAAGGCGATCCATCGCTTCTTCGAAGAGGGCGATAAGGTGAAGGTCACGCTGCGCTTCCGCGGGCGTGAAATGCAGCACACCAATCTCGGCATGGATCTGCTCGATCGCATGCGCACCGAGCTCGACGGCATCGCCAAGGTCGAGCACGAGCCGCGCTTTGAAGGGCGCCAAGTCGTCATGGTGATGGCGCCGCGCTAAGGCGCGGTTCAGCGGCCAAGCGTAGGATCGGCGCATGCGCGCACTGTTCATCGCCGTTTTCACGCTCGCCGCCTGCACCACGGCGCCCGCGCCCGAGGCGGGCGGCGGTTCCGAACTCGCGCAGCAAATCCGCGCCGATCTTGCGCGCCTCGACGGCGAACTCGCCGCCGAGGGCGTTGTCGCCGCCGGCATCGGCGAAGCCGCTGATCTTGGCGGCGGACTCACCATTCGCCCGCTGGAAGTCATCGAAGACAGCCGCTGCCCTGGCAATGTCGTGTGCGTGTGGGCCGGGCGTGTGCGCCTGCGCGCCGAAGTTTCCGGCGTGGCGCGCGAACTTACGCTTGGCGAAACGTTCGAGACGCCGCACGGCGCGGTCACGTTCGCCGGATTGCTGGTGGCCCGCCTGGGCCGGATTC
>DAOMPU010000334.1:0-3177 GCA_035444925.1 Terricaulis sp.
CCATCGGCGCCGCGCGCATAGACGCGGTTGAACGAGCAGGTCTCGTCGCGCGCCCAAACCAGATCGCTTTGCTCAAGCGGGGGCTTCGCGCTCGAATCCGCGCTGCGCGAGCGTGCGCCGGGGAAGGTGGCCGCTTCCGTTTGCAACGTCAGGCGCGGCGTCTCGGCGCTGGTTTCGTCCAGCGCGATGCGGCTTACCAGCCAATATTGATCCCCGCAGGCGCCCAGACGGTTCTTCTGATCATCCTCATCAAAGCAGGCGCGGATATTGATCACGCCGCCCAGCGGGATCACGCCCACTTCGCGCGCCGCGCCCGCGCCAAATTGGTAAAGCGTCAGATGGCCGCTTGAGCCGTCGCCGCCAGAATACATTTGCGATTGCGTGCGCACGACGCCGAGCAACGCGGTGCGGCTATCGGCCAGGCGCACGATCACCGGCCAAAGGCTGATCCCTTCGGTGGCCGGCGGCAGGCGCCCGGCGGAATTTGCCCCATTGCGCACTTCGCCGTCCTGCAGCACGCACCAGGCGCCGTCTTGCGTGCAGATGCCGTTCGGCCCTGGCGGGCCCATGCCCTCCATCCGATTGCCGGCCGCGTCCTGCATCGGCAGCGTGGGCGCTTCGAGCGCCGGGGGCGAGCCTGGATTGTGCGCGGGCTCAGAGCCGCACGCGGCCAAACCCAACGCGGCGATGCAACCAACAACCAGCTTCTTCATCACGCGAACTCCCCCCGCCGATACCCTTGAAAAAACAGCGCAGTCTCGAGGGACGTGTGATCGATCCTGGCGTCGGCTTCAGCCGCCACGACCGGCTTAGCTTTAAACGCCACGCCCAGCCCCGCGGCCTTGATCATGTCGAGATCATTGGCCCCGTCGCCGATCGCCAGCGCCGCATCCGCCGTTTGTCCAATCTGCTTGGCTTCCAGCATCAGCGTTTCCAGCTTCGCGGCGCGGCCCAGGATCGGTTCTTGAACCTCTCCGGTCAGGGCCTTGCCATCGTCCTTCAACACGTTGGCGTAATTCCTGTGAAAACCGGTCACCTCGGCCACGCGTGAAGTGAAAAAAGTGAAGCCGCCCGAAACCAGCGCTGAGACGGCCCCATGCTTGGTCATGGTGCGCACCAGGGTTTGCGCGCCTGGATTGAGCCGCACCCGCTCGTCATAGGCGCGCTGCAGGGCATCGAGCGAAAGCCCTTTCAGCTTGCCCACCCGCTCGCGCAGCGCCGGCTCGAACGCCAGTTCGCCCGCCATCGCCCGCTCGGTGATCGCCGCGATCTCGGCCTTCAGCCCCGCATAATCGGCCAGCTCATCGAGGCATTCCACATTGATGATGGTGGAATCCATATCGGCCACCAGCAGAAGCTTGCGCCGGCCTTGCGCCGGCAGCAGCGCCCAATCCACCGGCAAGCCTTTCACCGCGTGCGCCGCCTCCTCGGCCAGCTCCGCGTCTTTCTCGGGGTAAATCCATTCCGCACTCTCCCATCCGGAGAGCACGTCCGGCGGGGGCAGCTTGCGCGCCAGCGCCACGCGCCCCAGCATCAGCAGCGCTTCGCGGTACACAGGCTTGTCATCGGCGTTCGTGACGAAGGTGAGGGCGTATGATTCTGCGGGCATCGGGCGCTCTTATCGGGCTTTCGAGCGGGGCGGAGAAGGGGTAGAGCGCACAAGAATGCGCGCGCTTTTGATCTTAGGCCCCACCGCCAGCGGCAAATCCGCCCTGGCGCTCGCGCTGGCGGGGGCTTTGGACGGCGAGATTGTCAATGCGGATTCCATGCAGGTCTATCGCGATTTCCGCGTCCTCACCGCGCGCCCCAGCGTCGAAGAAGAAGCGCAAGCCCCTCACCACCTCTATGGCCACGTCGATGCGGGCGAACTTTATTCCGTGGGCCGCTGGCTCAGCGACGCAAGCGCCGCCATCGAAGCCATCAAAGCGCGGAGCCGCACACCCATCCTTGTGGGCGGCACCGGGCTTTATTTCAAAGCGCTGACGCAAGGCCTCGCCGACATCCCCGCCGCCGATCCCGAAACTCGCGCCGCGCTGCGTGCGCGTGCGGAAAAAGAAGGCGCTCCCGCGCTGCACGCCGAACTCGCGGCCCGCGATCCGATCACCGCGGCGCGGCTTCAGCCCAACGATGCGCCGCGCATCCTGCGCGCGCTCGAAGTGCTGGAAACCACCGGCGAAAGCATTAGCGCTTTGCATGCGGGCACCACGCCCGCGCTGGCGCGCCACGAATGGGCCGGCCTTGCGCTCACGCCGCCGCGCGAAGCGCTCTATTCCGCGATCGACGCGCGCTTTGAAAAAATGCTCGCCGCCGGCGCGCTGGATGAAGTGCGCGCGTTCGCGGCGCGCGAACTCGATCCCGCGCTGCCCGCCATGAAGGCGCACGGCGCGCCGGCGCTGATGGCGCATCTGCGCGGCGAAATCAGCCTTGGCGAAGCCGCCGCCATCGGCCAGCGCGATACGCGCCGCTACGCCAAGCGCCAATTCACCTGGATCGCGGGCCAAACGCCCGATTGGCCGTGCATCAGCGAAACCGCGCTCGAAACGCGCCTCGCCGCCGCGCGGGCGCTTGGTGCTGAAGCCCGCGATTGACCGCGCGCCCGCGACCTGGGAGTTTGCGGCCCGAAACACACCCGGGGGGAAAATGCGCACTTTTGCTATCGCGATCGCGGCTTTGGCGCTCAGCGCGGGGGCGGCGTCCGCGCAGAATTTGAGCGCCCGCGCGCCCACCTGGGCGCAACCGCTGATTTCCTCAGACGTCACGCCCACGCTCGGCGGGCGCGCCACGCTCGCCGCCGCGGGGATCGAAACCTCGGTGCGCGTCACCATCGCGCCCCAGCCCGGCGGCGTCGCGCGCGTGATCCGTTTCGATCAGCGCGCGGACGGGCCCTCGATCGCGCTGCGCCGTTTCACCGGCCATCCCACCACCGGCTGGTGGCTCTGGGGGCCAGACACACCCTATGTGTTCACGCCCACGGCCGCGCAGGCGCAAGAGATCGTCGCGATGGCGCGCGCGCTATCTGGCGTGGCCGGCGTGGTCGGCGGCTCGCAAGCGGCGTGCCCCGCTGGCGAGCAGGCCTTCATCGAAATCGCCGCCAGCGGCCGCTCCACCTCGTTCGCGCGTGCGTGCGTGACCAATAACGACAATGCGGGCCGCCTCGTGCTGCGCCTCTCGGAAATC
>DAOMPU010000335.1:0-3175 GCA_035444925.1 Terricaulis sp.
TCAAAGCGCGGATCGCGGTGGGGGCGGTGTAGAAGGTGTTGACCTTGTGCTTATCGACCACCTGCCAGAAGCGCGAAACGTCCGGATAATTCGGCACGCCTTCAAACATCAAAACGGTCGCGCCGTTGGCCAGCGGGCCATAGACGATATAGGTGTGCCCGGTCACCCAGCCGACATCGGCGGTGCACCAGAAAATCTCGCCGTCGCGATAATCGAAAATGTATTGGTGCGTCATCGACGCATAGACGAGATAGCCGCCGGTGGTGTGCAGCACGCCTTTGGGTTTGCCGGTCGAGCCTGAAGTGTAGAGGATGAAAAGCGGGGCTTCCGCCTCCATCGGTTCGGGCGCGCAATCTGCGGAAACGCGCGCGGCTTCTTCCTGATACCAAACATCGCGATCGGGATTGAAATGCACGTCGCCGCCGGTGTGCTTGACCACGAGCACGGTTTTCACCCCGCTGGTTTGCGCCAGCGCTGCGTCCACATTGGCTTTCAGCGGCACCTTCTTGCCGCCGCGCACGCCCTCATCGGCCGTGACGACCAGTTTTGAATCGCAATCATTGATGCGGTTGGCGAGGCTGTCGGGGCTGAAGCCGCCGAACACGACCGAATGGATCGCGCCGATGCGCGCGCAGGCCAGCATCGCGTACGCCGCCTCCAGAATCATCGGCAGATAGATGGTGACGCGATCGCCTTTTTTGACGCCGTGCGCTTTCAGCACATTGGCGAAGCGGCAGACATTGGCGTGCAACTCGCGGTAGGTGATGCTTTTCGATTGGGAGGGATCGTCGCCCTCCCAGATGATGGCGGTTTGATCGCCGCGCTTTTCGAGGTGCCGGTCAATGCAATTGGCCGAGGCGTTGAGGATGCCGTCCTCGTACCAGCGGATGCGGAAATCTTCTTCGTTGAAGGAGGTGTCCTTCACCTTGGAATAGGGCTTGATCCAATCGAGGCGCTGGCCCTCCACGCCCCAGAACGCTTCGGGATCAGCGAGCGCGGCGGCGTGCTTGGCGCGGTAGCCGACGTCATCGACATAAGCGCGCGCGGCCCATTCGGCGGGAACGGGGATGATGACGGGATCGGACATGGGGCAGCCTCGCGCGTTTCCTGGTAGCTTTTTAGTGTTTGCGAACAAGGCAGATGAAACAAGCGCCTTTCGCCAAGCCCGCGAGGCCGAAAGCCGAGGCCGATTGCCGCAAAAACGCGACAGCGCCTTGCTGAAAGTTAGGGCGCGGGCGGGAAACCATGTGGCGGCGGGGCGGTTGGCCTTTCGGGTGGGGTTGTTCGCCTCGGAGGATTCCCATGAAACGCTTGCTCGCCCTCACGGCCGCCGCCTGCCTGATCGCCGCCCCGCTCAGCTTCGCGCAGACGACCCCCACGCCCGAGACCCCGCCCGCGACGACGCAGCCGGCGACCCCGCCGCAGCCGGCGACGCCGACGCCCGAGCCTGCTGTTCCGCCGGCTGAGCCGTCCGCTACAATGGCGCCGCCCGCGCCGGCAGGTGAAGCGCGCTGCCGCACCAGCAAGGACGCGGGCGAGCAATGCTCGTGCCTCTCGGCGCCGACTGAGTTTGGCACATCCGCGCCCGCGGCGAGCGGCTCACATAATATGTGCATGGTGCCGGCGAACGCCGCGAGCACGCCTGAGCAATAAGCGCGCGCGAGGGGACACTTCCGCGCAACCCCCTCCCCGCGAGGGGAGGGGGCATGCGCTTCGTTTTCCTGACGGGGAAAGATTGCTCAGCGCGCAACGCTCGCCGCGCGCCGGAACACCGTGCGGATGGTGAAGTTTGAAACCAGTCGCCGCACGCCGGGCAGGCGCGAAAGCGTTTCCTGATGCACGCGCTCGTAGCGATCGTCATCGGAGATGACGATGCGCAGCAGATAATCGCTCTCGCCCGTCATCAGGTGGCAATCTTGCACTTCGCGGCATTGCGCCACCGCGCGCTCGAATGCGGCCATGGTTTCGCGCTTTTGGTTTTCCAGCGTTACGGCCACGAAGATGGTGGCCGCGCGGCCGAGCGCCTGGTCGGACAAGATCGCGGCATAGCCCTCGATCACGCCGAACCCCTCCAGCGCTTTGACGCGCCGGTGGCAGGCGGAAGGCGAAAGGCCCACCCGCTCGGCGAGGGCCGCGGCGGTGAGCATGCCGTCCCGCTCCAACTCGAACAGGATTTTCCGGTCAAAGGCGTCGAGCCGGGAGGTGGGGGATTTTTCCGTCATGAGGCGTTTCACGCTCAAAAACTGGCGTTTGGGGGTGGCATTGTACCAAGCTTTCCAAGATCGTGCATGGGCTTGCCGATAATTTCCCTCAAAATTTGGAGGAAATCCCATGCGCGTCGGCTGTCCGAAGGAAATCAAAGTCCACGAATATCGCGTCGGCCTGACGCCGGAGAGCGCGGCCGAATTGGTGCGCGCCGGGCACGAGGTGTTTCTGGAAACCAAAGCCGGCGAGGGCATCGGCGCGCCAGATAGCGTCTATGAAAAAGTCGGCGTGAAAATCCTGCCCGATGCGGACGCGGTGTTCGCGCAGGCGGAGATGATCGTGAAGGTGAAGGAGCCGCAGCCGGCCGAGATCGCGCGGCTGAAGCCGCACCACGTTTTGTTCACGTACCTCCACCTTGCGCCCGATCCGGAGCAAGCGGCGGGCCTGATGAAATCAGGCGCCACCTGCATCGCCTACGAAACCGTGACAGATAAGGACGGGCGCTTGCCGCTCTTAAAGCCGATGAGCGAAGTGGCGGGCCGCATGTCGATCCAGGTCGGCGCGTACTTTCTGGAGAAGGCGCATGGCGGGCGTGGCGTGCTGATGGGCGGCGTGCCCGGCGTGCGGCCGGCGGATGTTGTCATCCTCGGCGCCGGCGTTTCCGGCTACAACGCCGCGCAAATCGCCGTGGGCATGCGCGCGCGCGTGACGGTGTTCGATAAGAACCCGGCGCGGCTGGAAGAGCTGGATCGTGAATTCAACGGCCGCCTGGAAACCGTGTATTCCACCAAGGCGGCGGTGGAAGAGGCGATCAAGGAAGCGGACGTCGTCGTCGGCGCCGTTTTGGTGGCCGGCGCGGCGGCGCCCAAGCTGATCACGCGGCCGATGCTGAAGACGATGCGCCCCGGCGCGGTACTGGTGGATATTTCGATCGACCAGGGCGGCTGCTTTGAAACCTCAAAGCCCACCA
>DAOMPU010000336.1:0-563 GCA_035444925.1 Terricaulis sp.
CGGTCAAATCTTGTATCGGTCTGCGCCAGGCGCCGCGCCGCGTCGCTGCGGTCGGGGCGCCAGGGCTTGGGCTCCAGTCGCGCGATCCGCGCGCGCGCATCCGCGGCTGTCATCGCTTCGCCCGTATCGCGCGGGCGCGCGGCGGGCGCGGTCAGCAGCAGGAAAACCGGCGCGCGCGTGCGCTCGGCCTCGGCGATGGAGGCGCTCGCGGCCTGGCGCGTTTCGCTCCAAAACGGCGCGCTGGTCCAGCCATCGTCGATCACGATCAAAGTGCGCCCCGCTTCCGCGCTTTCGGCCGCGTTTGGCGCGAGGCTCGGCCGCGCGAACGCCAGGATCAGCAGCGCCGCCGCCAAAGCGCGCAGCAGCACGAGCCAAAGCGGCGCCCGCTCGCGGCTCTGCTCCTCGGTCTTGAGGCCGAGCAGCAGGCGCACAGGCGGAAACATCGTGCGCGTCGGCGCGGGCGGAGTGGCGCGCAAGATCCAGAACAGCGCCGGCAGCGCGATCAAAGCGGCGAGCGCCCAGGGCGCGGCGAACACGAACGGCCCAAAGCTCACGCGAAGCGC
>DAOMPU010000336.1:573-3165 GCA_035444925.1 Terricaulis sp.
AAGGCTCGGCCCCGCCGCATGGTCGGTGCGATGCAGGATCATGGGAAAGCCGAGGCGTGCGCCGATCTCATGGATCGCATGGCGATGCGCCGCGAGGCGCGCGGCATAATCTTCGCGCACGCTCTCGGCCCGGCCCAGCAGCGCTTCCTGCTTGCCGCCCGGCGCCTGAAACAAAGTGCGGCCTTCGAACGGGAAATCCTCCTCCGCCGGATCGGCGATCATCACCAGGGCGCCGCTGGCGCCAGCGCCCGCCGCCGCGCTCAAGCGATCGCGCCACACTTCGGCCGGCGCATAAAAATCGCTGAGGAAAATGAGGCTCGCGCGCGCGGGCGCATCGGCGTCGCCCACCGGCGCCAGGAAATCATGCGCCAAGCGCTCGGGCGCGCGCGCGCCGGCGCGCGATGGCTGGCCCAGCACGCCCACGCGCTCGCCGCCGCGCGCCAGCAGGATCGCCAGCGCCAGCGCCAAGGTGCGTGCGCGATAAAGCTTGGTCGGCCGCGCGCGATCGCTCGACCAATTGAAGCCCGGCTCAGGGTCGAGCCAGAACCACGCCGTCTGCGCCGCCTCGCGCTCACGCTCGCGCACGTAATAGCGATCGCCCCGCGCGGAGCGGCGCCAATCGACGAGCCGCGCGCCATCTTCGGGTCGGTGGTCGCGATATTGCCAGAAAGCTTCGCCTTGGCCCGCGCGGCGGCGGCCATGCACGCCGGGCGCGCTGGCGGCCAAGCGCTTCGCATCGAGCAGCACGCCCGGCAAATCGCCAGCCAGCGCCAGCGCCTCAAGGCGCGCGCGCTCAGGCACTAGGCGGCCTTCTTCTTTTTCTTGGCGACTTTTTTCTTGGGCGGCGCCTTGCGCGCGGCTTTCTTCGCGGGCGCCATGTCCACGATCACTTCGAAGCCGCCATACAGCATCTTCTTTGGATCGAACGGGCAGTCCTGCGGCCCCTGCATACGCGGATCGCTCATCACCTTTTTCAGGATGCGCGCGCGCTCGGCCTTCGAGGCGTAGACAATCCATGAAAAGACGATGGTGTGATCGCCTTTCGCCTTCATCATGGCGGGAAAGGTCGCGCTGATGCCTTCGGGCGTGAGATCGTCGCCGGCGCATTCCTTATAGTCGAGCGCGCCGTACTCCATCCAAATCGCGCCGGCCTTCTGCGATATCTTGCGATAGGCGGTGAGACTTTTGGTGGGCACTGGAATGAGGAAGCCGTCCGCGTAAGCCATGCCGGTTCTCCTTAAGCCGCGCGTTCAGCCAGATCATCGACCAGGCTGTCGATATCCACGCCATCGGCGCGCGCGCCGAACGAGAGCTGCATGCGGTGCGCCAAGGCGGGCCGCGCCAAAGCGGCCACATCGTCCACCGCCGGCGCCAAGCGCCCGCGCAGCAGCGCGCGCGCCCGCACCGCCAGCATCAAGGCTTGCCCCGCGCGCGGCCCCGGCCCCCAGGCCACATGCTGGTTCACGCGTTGATCGTGGCTCGTGCCCGGCCGCGCCGAACGCACCAGCTCCAAGATTGAAGCCAGCACCTTTTCGCCCACCGGCATGCGGCGCACGAGTTGCTGCAGGCGGATCAGTTCGCTTGCGTTCAGCACCGCCTGCGGCTGCGCATCGCCAAGGCCGGTGGTCTCGATCAGAATCTTTCGTTCGATCTCCGCGTCCGGGTAGGGCACGTCCACTTGCAGCAGGAAGCGATCGAGCTGCGCTTCGGGCAGCGGATAGGCGCCTTCGTGCTCGATCGGGTTTTGCGTGGCCAGCACATGGAACGGCCGCGGCACGTCATGCGCTTGCCCCGCCACCGTGACGTGATGCTCCTGCATCGCCTGCAGCAGCGCCGATTGCGTGCGCGGGGAGGCGCGGTTGATTTCGTCGGCCATCAAGAGCTGCGTGAAGATCGGCCCCTTGACGAAGCGGAAATGCCGCGCGCCCGCCTGATCCTGATCCAGCACTTCCGAGCCAAGGATATCCGCCGGCATCAGGTCCGGCGTGAATTGCACGCGCGCCCAATCGAGGCCCAGCACCCGCGCCATGGCTTCCACAAGCCGCGTCTTGGCCAGGCCCGGCGCGCCCACCAGCAGCACATGGCCTCCGCCCAGGATGGCGGCCAAAGTCAGCTCGATCACGCGCTCCTGGCCGAACACGGCCTTGCCGATCTCGGCGCGCACCCGCGCCAGCGCCTCGCCGGCCTGTTCGGCCTCAGCGACAAGGGCCGCAGTGTCTTGATTGCTCATGGGCGCGAAGCTCGCTTAGTTGGGGGCGGAAATATGACCATCCCTGAAAACACCTCGTCCCTGGAGCAATTGCTGGCTTCGCTCAAGCGCGAAGCGGGAACCGGCGACGGGAAGCTCCCCCCGGTCGATCAATGGAACCCGGATTATTGCGGCGAGGCGGGCTTCGAAATCCTGAAGGACGGCACATGGCTGCACCAGGGCACGCGCATCACGCGCGAGCCGATGAAGCGGCTGTTCGCCTCGATCCTGCGCAAGGATGGCGATGGGGAGACCTATCTCGTCACGCCGGTGGAGAAGATTCTCGTCAAGGTGGAGGACGCGCCCTTCCTGGCCGTGCGCGTGGACCGCGCCGGGGAAGGCGA
>DAOMPU010000337.1:0-3141 GCA_035444925.1 Terricaulis sp.
TTTCCCAGGGCGAGCCTGACTTCGACACGCCCGACAACGTGAAGGAAGCCGCCTATCGCGCCATCCGCGAAGGCAAGACGAAATACACCGACGTGGACGGCATCCCGGAGTTGAAGGATGCGATCTGCGCGAAATTCAAGCGCGAGAACGGGCTCGATTATAAACGCACGCAGATCAACGTCTCGCCCGGCGGCAAGCCGGTGATCTTCAACGCCTTCATGGCGACGCTGAACCCGGGCGACGAAGTGGTGATCCCGGCGCCGTACTGGGTGAGCTATCCGGATATGGCGCTGCTGTGCGGGGCGACGCCGGTGTTCGTCGATGCGCGCATCGAGGATGGCTTCAAGATCACGCCCCAAGCGCTGGCCAAGGCGATCACGCCGCATACCAAATGGGTGATGCTGAATTCGCCGTCCAATCCCTCGGGCGCGGCGTACACGGCCGATGAGCTGAAGGCGCTAGCCGCGGTGCTGCTGGATCACCCGCACGTGCTGATCCTAACCGACGACATGTACGAGCACCTCGTCTATGGCGGCTTCAAATTCGCCACCATCGCGCAGGTGGAGCCGCGCCTTTATGAGCGCACGCTGACCATGAACGGCGTTTCCAAGGCCTATTCGATGACCGGCTGGCGCATCGGCTATGCGGGCGGGCCCGAATGGCTGATCAAGGCGATGTCGAACGTGATGGGGCAGACGACGTCGAACCCGTGTTCGATCTCGCAATGGGCGGCGGTCGAGGCGCTGAACGGCACGCAGGATTTCATTCCGCAGAACCAGAAGCTGTTTCAGGAGCGGCGCGATCTGGTGGTTTCCATGCTCAACCAGGCGCAGGGCGTCAAATGCCCCACGCCCGAGGGCGCGTTCTACGTCTATCCCTCGATCGAAAAACTGATCGGCAAGAAGGCGCCGGGCGGGGCGGAAATTTCGAGCGACGAAGCGTTTGCGATCGCGCTGCTGGAAAGCGAGGGCGTTGCGGTGGTGCACGGCGGCGCGTTTGGGCTTTCGCCCTGCTTCCGCATTTCCTACGCCACCTCGAACACCGAACTCGAAGACGCCTGCGCCCGCATCCAACGCTTCTGCGCGAGCCTCGCTTAAGTGCCGCTCGCGGCGATCGGCGCGGCTCTTTTATCCGCGCTGATCCACGCGAGCTGGAACGCGGTGCTGAAGGGCGGGCGGGATCGGATCACGGATTCGTTTCTGGTTGCGGTCGGCGGCATCGCGGTTGGCGGCGCGCTGATGCTGGCGCTGGGGCCGCCGCCGCGTGAGGCGTGGGGCTATCTGGCGCTCTCGATCGCCATTCATCTCGCCTATTGGTTCACGCTGTTCAAAGGCTATGACGCCGGCGATCTCTCGCACATCTACACGTTGTCGCGCGGCTCGGCGCCGCTTCTGGTGGCGCTGGGCGCGGCGCTGACGGCGGGCGAGTTTCCCGCGCCGATGAAGATGATCGGCATCGCCCTGGTTTCCGCGGGCGTGCTGCTGGTGGGCGCCAGCCCGCGCGCGCCGCTGAAGGCGACGCTCTGGGCGCTGGCGATTGGGCTTTGCATTTCCGGCTATTCGCTGAACGATGCGCTGGGCGCGCGCGCGGCGGGCGATGCATTGCTCTATGTGGGCTGGGTGACGACGTTTTCTTCGCTGCCGATGGCGGCGTTTGCGCTGTGGCGGCGCGGGCCAAAGCGTTTGCTGACGGACGCGGCGGCGGCGCCTTGGCGCGGGATCGCGGTGGGCGCGATTAGCCTGGGCGGCTACGCGCTCGTGCTCTGGGCGCAGACTTTCGCGCCGATCGCGCAGGTGACGGCGCTGCGGGAAACTTCCGTGGTGTTCGCGGCTTTGATCGCGTGGCTGTTCTTGCGCGAGCGCTTGGGCGCGCGGCGCTGGCTGGGCGCGGGCGTGGTGGCGGCGGGTGCGGGGTTGATCGCGTTCGGTTAGCGGCGCGTTGGCAGCGCGCGCGTGGGTGGAGTAAGAAGCGCCATGGCCGATGCTATCTTGATTTCAATCGAAAACGTTGCGGTGACGCTGTCGCTCGGGGTGACCGAGGGCGAGCGCCGCCGCCCGCAGGAGGTGCTGATCTCGGCCACCATCGGTCTGCGCGACGGCGCGCGCTTTGAAAGCGATGATATCCACGACACGGTCGATTACGCGGAGCTGGTGGCTTATCTGCAAGAAGGCTTGCCCCAGCTGCCTTCGCTGCGCCTGATCGAGAGCGTGGCTGAGCGCGTGGCGCAGCACGTGCTGGCGCATGCGCTGGTGGGTTGGGTCGAGGTGCGCGTGGCGAAGCCGGCGGTGTTTCCGGCGCCGCTGCTGGCTTCCGTCAGCGTGCGCCGGGAGAAGCATGCATGAGCGGCTGGGCGTTGATCACGGGCGCGCGGCGCCTCGGCGCGCACGTGGCCCGCCGCGCGGCGCAAGGCGGCTGGAATATCGTGCTGCATTATCATGAGGCCGGGGAAGAAGCGGCGGATTTGGTGCGCGAGCTGGAAACCGCGTTCGGCGTGCACGCGCGCAGCGTTGAGACTGATCTCAGCACGCCGGAAAATGCGCACGCCTTGATGGCGCAGGCGCGCGCTGGCGCCGGGGCGCCGATCACCGCTTTGTTTAATTGCGCCGCGATCTTTGAGCATGACGTGGCCGATAACGTCTCGGCGGATGCGCTGATGCGCCACTTCGCCATCAACGCGGCCGCGCCCATTCTGCTGACGCACGCGTTCGCGGCGCAGCTGGAAGGCGCGCAAGGCGTGGTGGTGAACTTCCTCGATTACAAGCTGAAGCAGCCGTATCAGGATCATTTCTCCTACACGATTTCCAAATTCGCGCTGGCGGGCGCAACCGAGATGCTGGCCCGCGCCTTGGCGCCCAGCGTGCGTGTGAACGCGGTGGCGCCGGCTTACGCGCTGCCTTCGCCGGGGCAATCGCAAGAAGATTTCGAGCGCCAGCACGCCAAGACGCCGCTGGGCTATGGCGTGACGGGCGAGGACGTGGCGGAGGCCGCAATCTATCTCGCCGAAGCGCGCGCGGTGACGGGGCAGGTGCTCTACGTGGATGCAGGCCAGCGCTTCATCGCGCGCGACCGCGATTTCGCGTTTTCCTAAAGTCCGTTGTTTTAGGCCTTCGCGCGCGAGGCCCAGGCGGTGAGCACGGCGGC
>DAOMPU010000338.1:0-3136 GCA_035444925.1 Terricaulis sp.
AATGCGACACGGCGGTTGATCCATCGTGTGGGTCGCATTTAAGTCCCGACGCTTTTAGCGGTAAATTCCGGGGCGCATAATGACTAAACCGATCGAGCTTTATTTCTGGCCCACGCCCAACGGGCACAAGATTTCCATCGCTCTGGAAGAGATGGGGCTGGCCTACGAATTCAAGCCGGTGAACATCGGCAAGGGCGAGCAATTCGCGCCCGAGTTTCTGAAATTCTCGCCCAACAACCGCATGCCCGCGATCATCGATCCGGACGGCCCGGGCGGGGCGCCGATCTCGGTATTCGAATCCGGCGCCATCCTGCAATATCTTGGGCGCAAGACCGGGCTTTTCTATCCGAGCGATGAGCGCGCGCGCGTGGCCGCGGATGAATGGCTGTTCTGGCAGATGGGGGGCCTGGGGCCGATGGCGGGGCAAGCCAGCCACTTCATCAATTACGCGCCCAAGATCGTCGATGATCAGGCGCTGATCGAATACGGGCGCGTGCGCTACGTGAATGAGCTGAACCGCTTGTGCGGGGTGATGGACAAGCGCCTCAGCGAGAACGCCTACCTTGCCGGCGCGGACTATACGGTCGCGGATATGGCCGCTTGGCCATGGGCGCGCGTCGCGCACAGGCTCGGCCAAAGCTTTGATGATTTCCCAAAGCTTAAAGCGTGGATTGACGAAATCTATGCGCGCCCAGCCGTGCAGCGCGCTGTGAACGCGGGCGAGGCGCTGCGCGAACGGCAAGAATTGAGTAAGGAAGACGTGCGCGCGATGGCCAAAAGCCTGTTCGGGCAAACCGCAAACTCGGTGAATGCCGCGAAATCAAATCAAGGCTGACGCCGCTTAAGCTTATCGCAATTTATCCATGGCATTGCTCCAACCCGACGGCGCGAAAAATGCACGTCAGTGGGGTGGAGCGCACATGGGACAATCCCGGGCGCTCCCAAATGGACCAAGGGAATGGGCAGTCATGGCTTTTACGGATCACGAGATCGCTGAAGCGCACGAAGCTGTGCGTAAACAGGGCGATTGCGATAACCTCTACAAGCTCGGCCTCATCTACTCGACCGGCCAGGGCGGCGCTTCGGATCTGATCCAGGCGCATATGTGGTTCAACCTTGCCGCCTCGCGCGGTTCGCAAGCGGCGAAGGATTGCCGCCGCGAACTGGCCGATATGATGAGCAAGGATGAGATCGCTCAAGCTCAGCGCGCCGCGCGCGAGTGGCTCTCGGTCACGCATCACTAATTCGCGTTAACGCCGGCGCTGGCGTGGCTGACGCCGCGCGCATGCTGGCTTGACCTGGGAGGCGCTGATGCGCGCGCGGCCTTGGGGCGCGCGGCGATCGATGCGCCTCTCCAAACGCTTCAAACGAGACGCCGCATGGTTCGCGGCCGCGTTCGCGGCGCTGTTCGGCGCCGGATTTCTCTACACCCATTGGAGCGACGTACGCGCGGCGTTCGGCGACGCGGTTTCCGCTGTGGCGCTATGCGCTGGCTTTGTCGCCGCCAGCCCCTTCGTGCGCACCGGTTGGCACTTGTTCGCTAGTCGGTTTTTTCTCGGCGCTCCGCTCACGCTTCGCGAAGCCTGGGTGATCGACGGCGACACGATCGATGACCGCGCTACGGGCGTGCGCTATCGGCTGGCCAATATCGACGCGCCGGAAACAGATTCACGCTGCTACAAGGAAGCCGAGCGGGCGCAGCTGGCGAAATGGACTTTTGTCCGCTTGGTGCGCGGGGCGCAGCGCGTTGTGGCGCGGCCCACCTTCCGAAGAGATCGCTTTGGCCGCCGCGTGGCCTTCATCCTGATCGACGGTGTGGACGCGGGGGAAACATTGGTGACGCGCGGGCTGGCCGTGCCGTGGCGCGGTTGGCGCAAGCGCTGGTGCGGGCCGCGCGGCGGGCTCGCCAAGATCGCGCGCGCCGGCGCCATGGCGCATCAGTGCAAGACCTGCCGCGCGCTTTAGTCAGCGCGTTGCGCCACGATCGAGACGTTCTCGAAGCCTGAGAATTTCAGCGCCTCGACGACGGCCACGACCGGCGCGTACGCCACATCAAGATCGGAGCGCACGAACACGCGCGCTTCGGCGTGAATATCTCCCGCTTCAAGCGCCGGATTGGCGGTGCGAATATGCGCCAGCGCGCGTGCGCCGAGCGCGCCCATATCCGTCTCCGCGCCGCTGACGAACACCGCGTAGCCCGAAGGCGCGGCGCGCAGCTCCACGATGGTCGGCTCGATCCGCGACGCGGGGCCGGGTACGGGCGGGGGCATGTCCACTTTCAAATCGGTGGTGGGCTTGGGCGCCGTGACCATGAAAATGATCAGCAGCACGAGCAGCACGTCGATGAACGGTATGACGTTCGGATCGGCTTGCGGATGCATGTCGCGCGTGCGCGATCGCGCCAGACTGGCGGCCATGTTCGCCCTCCCTGCCGCTTGATGCGGTCTCTCACAAAGGAGCGTGCGCTTAGTTCGGCATTCTGTGAAATCACGCGCGCGCGAGCGCGTTCACGTCTTTGCGAGGCTTTAGTTTCCGCCGCCCTGCAGATCGTAATAGAAGCCGAACTGCACCGGCAGCGCGTCGCGTATATATTGCTGCATGAACAGATTGATCTGGCTGATATGCGAGCGCGGCACATAGACGACATCATAACGCTGCAGCGGTGAAAGCTCGCCCGGGAAGCCGCGGCGCATGGCGCGCGGGGAGAGATCAAGTTCGCTCACCTGCATGGCGCCGCTGGCGCGCGAAAGCACCAGCACGTCGCCGCGCCGCGCGCTGGGCAGAAAACCGCCCGCGAGCGCGACGGCCTGGAAGGCGTCGATATTGGCGGGCATCTCATAGATGCCCGGGCGCGCCACCTCGCCGCCGACGAACACCTGGCGCGAAGCGTAGCGGCGCGGGGTGACGGAAAGCTCCGGCGTGCGCAATTGATCGGAATAGGCGGCGATCAGCGCGCTCTGTAACTCACCGGCGGTGAGATCGGCCGCCATCACCGGCGCGATCAGCGGCAGCGCGATGCGGCCATCGGGGGCGATGGTCACCGTGCGCGTTAGTTCCGGGGCCGAAAAGACGATCACTTCGATCTCGTCGCCCGGATAGAGCCGGTATTCCGGCGTTGCGGGCGAATAGATCATGG
>DAOMPU010000339.1:0-3128 GCA_035444925.1 Terricaulis sp.
TGCACGCTTCCAGGCCCGAAGCGCAGAAGCGCTCCACCTGAATGCCGGCGACGCTCTGCGCGTAGCCCGCGTTCAACGTGGCGATGCGCGCGAGGTTCGAGCCCTGCTCGCCGATCGGCGAGAGCACGCCGAGGCAAACGTCATCCACTTTCGAGGTGTCGAGATTGTTGCGGTCGCGGATGGCTTCCAGCACTTGCGTGGCCAATTGCAGCGAGGTCTGCTCGTGCAGCGAGCCGTTCGCTTTGCCTTTGCCGCGCGGCGTGCGCACCGCGTCATAAATATAGGCCTCAGCCATGATCTTCACTCCAGTTCGCGGCGCCACGCGCCGCAACCGCCCTGGATGGGACCGGAGTCGTCCCGCGGCGCGTTGCGCGCGCCTACTCCGCTGACCGCTCGCGCCGGGCCGGCGCAAGCGCGGCAATTAGTGCGCCTCCCCCTCCGCGATGGCGATATCGCCGCGGAAGGAATTAGCGATGAAGCATGCTTCGTGTGCGCGATGGTGCAATTCGCGCACGGCTTCGGGCGCGGGGCGCGTTTGCCCGCCCCATTCGATTTTCGGCTTCAGCTTCACTTGCGTCATGGCGATGCGGCCGCGCTCGTCCTTGCCCATCACGCCTTCGGGTGTATCGACGTAGGAATCCACCACAAACCCCGCGCGCCGCGCCAGATCGAGAAACCAGAGCATGTGGCAGCTCGAAAGCGAGGCCACCAGCAGCTCCTCAGGGTCGGCCGCGTCCGTGCGCGAAAGCGGGACTTTGACGACGTGCGGCGAGGACGAGCCTACGATCGAAAATCCGCCATCAAACGCGATGTCGTGCGCGCGCGAATATCGGTTATCCGCGAACGGCTGATCGCCGCGCGCCCAAGCGATGGTGGCGGTGTACGCCGCCATCAGAATTGCTCCGCCACGAGCGCCATCACCGGCTCGGCGCCGCTCTTCATCTTCGCCAGGTGCGCGCCGGCGTCCGGCGTGCAGCGGGCGATGAAATAGCGCCCGGTGATGAGCTTGGTGTCATAATACGGATCGGCGCCGCCGCCGTTTTTCTTGGCGGCCAGCGCGGCCTTGGCCTGCAGCGCCCACATATAAGTGAGCGCGGTGATGCCGAAGAGATCGAGATAATCGTGGCTCGCAGCGCCCGCATTGTCGAAATTGGCCATGCCGTTCTGCATCAGCCACATCGTGCCTTCCTGCAGCTGCGCCTTCACGGCGCTGAGCGCGGCGACGAAATCCTTGAGCTCCGCGTCTTCCTCATGCGCGTGGATGAAATCATCCATCTCATTGAAGAAGGCGAAGATCGCGCGCCCGCCTTGGGCGCCGAGCTTGCGGCCGACGAGATCGAGCGCCTGCACGCCATTGGCGCCCTCATAGATCATGGTGATGCGCGCATCGCGCACGAACTGGCTCATGCCCTGCTCTTCGATATAGCCGTGGCCGCCGAAGATTTGCTGGCAATTGGTGGCGTTGGCGTAGCCCTTATCGGTCAGATAGGATTTCACCACCGGGGTCATCAGGCCCATGTAATCGCCCGCCTTCTCGCGCACTTTCTCATCGGGCGAGGTGTGCAAGAGATCGCCGTGAAGCGCTGTCCAGAAGGTGAAAGCGCGCGCGCCTTCGTTGAACGCCTTGGCGTCCATCAGCATGCGGCGCACGTCCGGATGGACGATGATCGGATCGGCGGGGCCGTCCGGATTCTTCGCCCCGGTGAGCGAGCGCATCTGCAGGCGATCCTTCGCGTACGCCACCGCGTTTTGATAGGCGACTTCCGATTGCGAAAGCCCCTGCAGCCCGACGCCGAGCCGCGCCACGTTCATCATCGTGAACATCGCCGCGAGGCCTTTATTTTCCTGGCCGATCAGGAAGCCGGTCGCCTCATCGTAATTGAGCACGCACGTCGAATTGCCGTGGATGCCCATCTTTTCTTCGATCTTGCCGCAGACGACCTTATTGCGCTCGCCCGGCGCGCCGTCCTTGGTCAGCAAAAATTTCGGCACGATGAACAGCGAGATGCCTTTGGTGCCCGCCGGCGCGCCTTCGATGCGCGCAAGCACCAGGTGGATGATGTTCGAGGCGAGATCGTGCTCGCCGGCCGAGATGAAAATCTTTTGCCCGGTGATGGCGTATGAACCATCCGCTTGCGGCGCGGCTTTGGTGCGCAGCAGGCCGAGATCGGTGCCGCAATGGGGCTCGGTCAGATTCATCGTGCCGGTCCATTCGCCGGAGACGAGCTTGGGCAGATAGGTCTGCTTCTGCTCATCCGTGCCGTGCTGATGGATGGCTTCGTAGGCGCCGTGCGAAAGCCCCGGATACATGCCAAACGCCATGTTCGCCGAGGCGACCATCTCGCTCCACGCCAAACCGACGATGTGCGGAAGCCCCTGCCCGCCATAGTTTGGATCAGACGTCAGCGCCGGCCAGCCCGCCTCAACCAATTGCGCGTAGGCTTGCTTGAAGCCGGGCGGGGTCGTCACCGCGCCATCATCGGCGCGCTTGCAGCCGTGCTCGTCGCCAACCTTGTTGAGCGGCGCCAGCACTTCTTCGCAAAATTTCGCGCCTTCTTCGAGCACCTGATCGATCAGATCGAGCGGCGCATCCGAGAAGCTCGGCAAATTCGCGTAACGCTCAAGCTCAAGAACGTTGTTCAGGAGAAAGCGATATTCGCGAAGCGGTGCTTTGTACGAGGGCATCGTCAGGCTCCGGGTAAGGGAGTAGGGGGCTAGGGGGTAGTGGAAGTAGGGCCGGCAAACATACTGCCCTATTCCCCTACTCCCTTACTGCCCTTGTATCAGTGCGCGTCTTCGAGGCGCTTCTTGGCTTCTGCTTCAAACGCGCGCGCGGCGCCGATCGCGGCGGGCGCGGCGGGCTTGGCCAGGAAACCCTCCAGCTGCTTGATGCTGCCCGTGAGAATTTCGATCGCCGCATCGACGTCTTCGCGCTGCGCCTCCAGCGCCACGATGCGGGCTTTGTATTTCTTCAGCGCGGTTTGCGCCTGGGCGCGCTGATCCACTTTGTAGAGATCGAGGATTTCCTTGATCTCTATCAGCGAGAGGCCGACGCGCTTGCCGCGCAGGATCAGCTGCAGGCGGGCGCGGTCGCGGTGCGAATAGACGCGGTTCATGCCGTCGCGGCG
>DAOMPU010000340.1:0-3123 GCA_035444925.1 Terricaulis sp.
CGCGGTCGACGAACATCACCGAGGCTTGCCGGTTCAGCGCCCAGAGCGCGTCCGCGTCCGGCACGCGCGGCAGGCCCCAATAGATCCAGACCCACACCGAAACGACCGCCAGCAGCACCGCACCCGCCGCAACGCTGGCGATCGCGCCCCAGGTGATGCGCTTGCGCTGATCCAGCATCTGCTGGAATTGCTGTTGCGCAGCGGAGGCGCGCAGCTTCGCCCAGTCGATGCCGCGGCGGAAATTGGGCGGTCCTTGGTCGGACAAGAATTCGGTCTCCGAAACGCGCTTTAGCTCATAGACCTATGGCCGAATTCTGGCCAGGACCGGGGATAGGCTGCGCTCCTATCCCACATTGGGGCGCCATAAGAAGCGGATTTTGAACGATAAGCGCAAAATCAATCCGACCGGGCCGGCCATCCGTTAGGTTTCAGGCATGGCCGAGAAGTCGGGAACGAAATCACTCCAAGACGCCGTCGCGGCGCTGAAGCAGAACCTCGGTGAAGCCGAGGCGCTGCTGCGCAACGGCGAAACGCAGGAGGCGGAGCGCTGCGCCAAAGCGGTATCGGCGCTGGTCAAGGCCGTGCGGGACGTGGCTGATCTTGAAGCGCTCGCCCGCGCGGAGCCCCCGGAGGAGGATGAAGAAGAATTGCGCGCCGAAATCCTTGGCCGAATCCGTCGGCTGGTCGAGGCCCGAAATGCTGGCGCGCCTGATGAAGTGCTCGAGGCGATCGCTTCTGAAGGCGCTCAAGATCGAGTGGGCGTTTTGGGCCAATGAGGAACAATTGCCGCCGGAAGGCGCCTGGCGCGCTTGGGTGTTCCTCGGTGGACGCGGCGCGGGCAAGACGCGCGCCGGCGCGGAATGGATCGCAGCGCGCGCGCGCGGCGGAGGGCGCTTCGCGCTGATCGGGCCGACCTTCCATGACGTGCGCGAAGTGATGGTGGGCGGACCTTCGGGTTTGCGCGCGCTGCCTTATGAGCGCCCGCTCTATGAAGCGAGCCGCAAGCGGCTGGTTTGGGCCAATGGCGCGGAGGCGTTCTGCTTTTCGGCGGAAGATCCGGAAAGTTTGCGCGGGCCGCAATTCGATGCGGCCTGGGCTGATGAGTTTTGCTTCTGGTCGTACCCGGAGGAGACGTTGCAGATTCTGGCGCATGGCCTTCGCTTGGGCGTAAGCCCGCGCCTGATGGTGACGACGACGCCGCGCCCCACGCGCGCGTTGAAGCACTTGCTGGCGCGTCCCGACACCGCGCTGACGCGCGCGAAAACCTGGGACAACCGCGCCAATCTCGCGCCCGATTTCATCGAAGCGCTGACGGAGCGCTGGGACGGCTCGGCGCGCCAGCGTCAGGAATTGCTGGGCGCGCTGATCGAGGATGAGGCGGGCGCCTTGTGGCGGCGCGCCGATCTGGAAGCGCTGCGGGCGCCGACGCATCCAACGCTGGAACGCATTGTGGTCGCGGTTGATCCGCCCGCGTCGCAAGGGCCGCGCGCCGCGCAGTGCGGCATCGTGGCGGCGGGGAGCTACGGCGTCCCGCGCTGCGCCGTGGTGCTGGCGGACGCCAGCGTGCAGGGCGTTGCGCCGCAAGATTGGGCTGCGCGCGCCGCGGCTTTGGCGCGCTCGTTGAAGGCGCACGCCATTGTGGCCGAAGGCAACAATGGCGGGGAGATGGTGCGCGCGGTGCTGAAAGCCGCAGCACCCGATATTCCGGTGCGCCTGGTGCGCGCCAGCGAAGGCAAGCGCGCCCGCGCCGAGCCGATCGCGGCGTATTACGCGCAAGGGCGCGTGACGCACGCCGGCGCGTTCGCGGCGCTGGAAGATGAGATGTGCGCGTTTGGCGGCGAGGGCTTCTCCGCAAGCCCCGATCGGCTCGACGCGCTGGTTTGGGCGCTGACGGATCTGCTCGTCGCCGCGCCGGCGCCGCCGCAGGTGCGCGCGCTTTAGCTTCGAAGGGAAATCATGTTCGGTTGGTTCGCCAAACTCCGCCGCGCGGAGCGAAAACTCATGGCCTGGCACGCGCCGGGGCGCCCGGCTTGGCCGATGCGCGATAGCGCCGCCTTCGCGCGCGAAGGTTATGCGCAAAACGCCGTGGCCTATCGCTGCGTGCGGCTGATTGCAGAGGCGGCGGCCAGCGCGCCGCTGAAATTCGGCCCGCACGATCACCCGCTCGCGCGCCTTCTGGCGCGGCCGAACCCGGAGCAGACGGGGATTGAGTTGCTGGAAGCTTTCTTCGGCCATTTGCAAGTGAGCGGCAACGCCTACCTCGAAGCCGCCAGCCTTGAAGGCGATCCCCCGAGCGAGCTTTACGTGCTGCGCCCCGATCGCATGAGCGTGATCCCCGGCGCCGATGGCTGGCCGGTGGGCTGGGAGCATCGCGTAGGCGCGAGCGTGCGACGCTTCACACGCGATCCGGTCAGCGGCCAAGCGCCGATCCTGCATCTGAAACTCTTTCACGCGAGCGACGATTGGTATGGCCTCTCGCCGATGGAGGCCGCCGCCTTCGCGATCGACATCCACAATGCCGGCGGCGCCTGGAATAAAGCGCTGATCGACAACGCCGCGCGGCCCTCCGGCGCGCTCGTGTTCAGCGGCGCCGAGCGGCTGACGGAAGAGCAATTCCGCCGCTTGAAGCTTGAACTGGAAGAGCAGCATATCGGCGCCGCCAACGCGGGGCGCCCGATCCTGCTGGAAGGCGGGCTCGATTGGCGCCCGATGAGCCTTTCGCCCGCGGACATGGATTTCATCCACGCCCGCCACGCCGCCGCGCGCGACATTGCGCTTGCCTTCGGCGTGCCGCCCATGCTGCTCGGCATTCCGGGCGATAATACCTACTCGAATTATCGCGAAGCCAATCTCGCGTTCTGGCGCCACACCGCGCTGCCGCTGGCGCAGAAGGGGGCGCGCGCGCTCGAAGCTTGGCTCGGGGCGCGCTGGCCTGAAGCCGGCCCCGCAGGCGTGGCCATCGATATCGACGCGGTGAACGCGCTTTCGCTGGAGCGCGAGGCGCTCTGGGCGCGCATCGGCGCCGCGGAGTTTTTGACCACGGACGAAAAGCGCCGCCTCGCCGGCGTGGAGGAGCCCGCGTGTGCGCATGATTAAGATCGACCCGCGCGTGACCTACGCGCT
>DAOMPU010000341.1:0-3111 GCA_035444925.1 Terricaulis sp.
TCATCCAATTGGCGGTTGCGCTCGGACTCTTCGTCGCATCCTTGGTCATCTACGTTTTGATGACGCCGCACAAGGAGATGGCGCTGATCCGCGCCGGCAATCCTTCGGCCGCCCTCGCCTTCGGCGGCGTTGTCGTTGGATTGGCCATTCCGCTCGGCTCATGCCTCGCTTACGCGTTCGGGCTTTGGGATCTGGTGATCTGGGGCGTCATCACGCTGCTGATCCAGCTGCTCGCCTTCCGCTTCGCCGACATCTTCCTACGCGGCCTGCCGCGCCGCATCGCCGAGGGCGATGTGGCCGCGGCCGTATTCCTGATGAGCGTGAAAATCGGCCTCGCGCTCATTATCTCTGGCGCGATCGCCGATCCCAACATGGCGATCTATCGAGGCTGACGCGTGTTCCGACTGATCCCGGATTGGCTGCTCTACATCATCGTCATCGCGGCGGTGGTGTTCATGCTGTTCCGCATCGATGAAGGCCAGCGCGCCAATGCGCCGCCGGCGATCCCGGAAGCCGCTGAAGGCGGCGGCGCATATCTGCCCCCGCCCTCAGACATGGACCCCTCGGTGCTGGTTGAAGTCGGCTCCGCGAGTTCGGGCCTCGGCAGCGCGTTCGCGATTTCACAAGACGGCTGGTGGCTGACGGCGCGCCACGTGGTCGATCAATGCCAGCGCGTCGGCATCATCGTCGCCAACGGCGCGGCGGCGCCGGTGCAGGATGTGAAGGTGGCGCTGTTCGCCGATCTCGCGCTGCTGAAAACCAACGCCGCGCCGGTCGCGCTCGCGCTCGATACGTCGGAGCGGCAATTCCAGATCAATCAGCGCGCCTATCATGTCGGCTTCCCGCAGGGGCGGCCGGGCGAAGCCTATTCGCGCCTGATCGGACGCCAAACGCTGGTCGCGCGCGGGCGCTACGAAACCGAAGAGCCGGTGCTGGCTTGGGCGATCCTCGGCCGCACCGATGGGCTGGGCGGCTCGCTGGCCGGCATCAGCGGCGGGCCCGCGCTCTCGGCCAACGGCCAGGTGATCGGCGTCACTATCGCGGAATCTGCGCGGCGCGGGCGGATTTACACCGCCGCCCCCACCTCGATCCTGCGCCTGCTGCGCGTGGAGCAAGTGCGCGCCGAGGGCGCGCCCGCCGCGCGCCTTTCGCCGGAAAGTTATGGCGAGCAAGCCGACGATCTGCGCCGTTCGCTTGCGGTGGCGCAGGTGATCTGCGTCGGGCCAGAGGGAAGATAGCTGGAAGGACGATACCATGGCGGCGTTCGCCGATCGGCTGATCGAGAAAGTGCGCGCGCACAACACCCCGCTCTGCGTCGGGCTCGATCCGTTCGCGGATAAAATCCCGGCCCTGTTCGGCGATATGCGCGCCGATGCGGCGGGCACTTTGGTGAAGTTCGGCACAAGCCTGATCGACATCGCCGCCAAGCACGCCGCCGTGCTGAAGCCGCAACTCGGCCTGTTCGAGCAATTCGGCGAGATGGGCTACGCCAGCGCGCGCATTCTCACTGAATACGCCAAGGCCGCCGGCATGCTGGTGATCCTCGACGCCAAGCGCGGCGATATCGGCACGACCGCGGAAGGCTATGTGCGCGCGACTTTAGGCGCCGCGCCCGGCTTCGGCGCCGATTGCGTCACCGTCAATCCGTACATGGGCAAGGATACGCTCGCGCCGTTCGTGGAAACCGCCGCGCGCGAAGGCAAAGGCGTCGCCGTTTTGGTGCGCACGTCCAATCCGGGCGCGGGCGATTTCCAGGATCTGCAAGTCGGCGGCGCGCCGGTATGGCGGCGAGTGGCGGAAATGCTCGCGCCGGAAACGCAAACGCTGATGGGCGCAAGCGGATGGTCCAGCCTGATGGCGGTCGCCGGCGCCACCTATCCTGAAGAAGCGCGCACATTGCGCGATGCGATGCCGCACGCGCTCCTGCTCGTGCCCGGCTATGGCGCCCAAGGCGCAAGCGCCGCCGACGCGCTCGCCGGCTTCGTGCAAGGGCCGAAGGGCCGTGAAGGCGGGGTCGTCAGCTCCTCGCGCGCGGTGTCGTACCCCGCTGCAGCGCAAGCTGCGAAAAGCATCGCTGAATGGCGCGCTGCTGTGGAAGAGGCGGTAATTCGCGCGGCTGGGGAACTTCGCGCCGCGGCGTCCGCTTAAGCGCGACAAGCCCATCCTGATTGGTTAAAAAGCCCGACTCGAAGAGGGGGGCGGCCCGAGAATTGGGCGGCCAGAGGGAGACAATCCATGCGCAAGAAATTGACGCACGCCTTGGCGGCCGCGCTCGCCATCTTCATCGCCGCGCCCGCATTCGCGGATGGCCCGGGCGATGCCGGCCCCAACGTGGCCGCGCCGCCTGTGCGCGCGCAGCCCGCCACGCCCCCGCCCGCCGCGGCGGCGCCTGCTCCCGCCGCGCAGCCCGCGGCCGATCCTGGCCCGATGCCCGAAGGCCGCACAGGCCAGCTCGCGTTCGACGACGTGAGCTACACCGTGCCGGCCGGCTACAAATTCTATCCCGCCTCCGAAGCGCTGGCCTATCTGCAGCGCAACGACGCGGCGACGCCCCCCGGGGCCGTGCTCGGCCTCATTGCGCGCGACGGCGTGGACGTGCGCCGCCCCGGCGCCTGGGCAACCGTGCTGAGCTACGACGCGATCGGCTATGTGCAGCCGGAAACCGCCTCTGGCCTGGCCGACGCGAATTTCGAATCCAGCGTGCGCGATGCGCGCACCGCGCAGAGCCGCGCCTTCGAAGGCTTCGAAACCGCGCCGAGCCTCGCCGCCGATACGCAGCGCCTCGTCTGGGCCGAGCGCGCGGGCCGCCCGGGCGCTGCGCAAGGGCGCGATTATCGCCACGAGATTAAAGCGCTCGGCCGTTACGGCGTGGCCGGTCTGACGACCATCGGCAGCGCCGATCAGGCGCCGGAAATCGCCGCGGCCGCAGCCGCGCTCGGCGGCGGGATCGGCTTCCCCAACGGGCGCCGCCATGCCGAGTTCGACGCCGCGAACGATCAAGTCAGCGCCTACACCGTGCCCGCGCTGATCACCGGCGTCACCGCCGCGCCCGCGGCCGCCGCCAGCACCGATGGCGGGCAAACCGGCTTTGGCGGCCTCGCCGGCTGGTTT
>DAOMPU010000342.1:0-533 GCA_035444925.1 Terricaulis sp.
GCGAGCGCGCGGCCTTTTGCAGCGCGTGCTCCATCGCCTCGATGACGATTTCCTTTTCGATCGACTTTTCACGCGCAACGGCTTCCGCGATTTGCAGAATTTCCATGCGGTTTGCGGAAATGCCCGTGCTCATGCGTCGTTCCCTTCGTTCAACTTCTTCTGGTCGGCGGCCTCGGCCGCCTTCGCGCGTTTCAAATCAAGCTCGATCAGCCGGTCGGTCAGCACCAGGCGCGCATCCGAGAGGGCCGAAAAATTCAAAATCACATCGCCCCGTTCTGTGGTGAGCGTGATGGCGTCGCCCTGCACGCCGGCGATCACGCCTTTGAAGCGGCGCTGGCCTTCGATCGGGGCGGCAGTTTCCAGCTTGGCGTCATAACCCACGAAACGCTCGAAATCCTCGACGCGCATCAGCGGGCGATCGATCCCGGGGGATGAGAGCTCCAGGTCGAACTCGCCCTGGATCGGGTCTTCCAGATCAAAGATCGGCGAAATCGCCCGCGACAGGCGCTCGCAATCCTCGACCGCCATCTGCC
>DAOMPU010000342.1:592-3095 GCA_035444925.1 Terricaulis sp.
GGTTGCCCGATAGGCGCACGCGCACGATGCGGTAGCCCAATTGCTCGGCCGTGGGCTCAATCAGCGCGATCACGCGCTCTTCGGCGGGGTTAACAGCGCGCAGGTGCGGCTCCCTCAAGTAACAAAAAAGCGGCGGGCTTTCGGCCCGCCGCTGCGCCTCCATCGGAGGCATCAGCGATGTGTTGGGAGGCATATAGCGCGTTTAGGGGGCGATGCCTAGTCCTCAGCAAAATAACTCAAGAGCGTGCGCCGTTTGATATCAGCCTCTGCTTGGCGCAATCGGTCCTGGGCGGCATCGGCGTTCGACTTCGCCGCGCTCGCGTTTGAGGCCGCCAAGTCCGCTCGCCAACGCAAAAACCGCGGAACGAGCAACACCAACACCGCCAGCCAGATCAATGACCCGGGCAATATCGCAACCAACACCCCGTATACTCCGAGCTCTTTCAACATCGCAGTTCTCCGACAGCGATCTGCGAAGGATGGTGCCGAAAGCATTGAAGCCCTCAACGCACTCACCGATGCGGAGTCGCGTGTTCGAATCATTTTCCGCGAGGTTTTTCAGATGCGGGGTTCGCCCCAAGTTTGATGGCATCATAATGCCGCTTTTCGGCATCCCAATACCGCCCAAACCGGCAACTATCTGAAATTATTCAGGAAGCTCGCGACGCACAAACCGCAGCCAAATCGGCGCGCAATCGCCCAGCCGCTTGGCCTCATATCGCGTGGTCACATGCCCCCGCCAAGGCTGGCGCCAATCTTCTGCGCGCTCCGCCAGCCACGCAAAGCGCGCGTCGCGGCTCACATGCTCCAGCGTCCATGCCGCATAGTTCGCCCAATCGGTGGCGAAGCGCAGCTCTGCGCCGGGCTTCATCACCCGCGCCAGTTCGCCCAAAAAATCCGGCTGGATCAGGCGGCGCTTGTGGTGGCGCGCCTTGGGCCAGGGATCGGGAAACAAAATGTAGCAAAGGTCGATGCAGCCATCCGGCAGCCGCGAAACCACATCGCGCGCGTCGCCCATATGCAGACGCACGTTCTGCGCGCCGCTCTCTTCGATGTGGCGCAAGCACGAGGCCACCCCGTTCATAAACGGCTCGACGCCGATGAAACGCGTATCGGGATGCGCGGTGGCCTGCGCCACCAGATGCTCGCCGCCGCCGAAGCCGATTTCGAGCACGGTCGGCCCCAAACCCTCGATCGCCCCCTCTTCCGGCAGCGCCAGGTGAGGCAGCAGCGTCTTCATCAGCCCGGCTTGGCGGGGCTTCAGCGTGCGCGCCTTGATGCGGCCGAACGAGCGGATGGGGCGGTGATCTTCCATGTCGGCGCGCCTGATAGCTCATCCTTGCCGCCGCGCGAACTCGCCGGGGGCGCCTATATCTGCTAGGCCACGAAAAATTTCATGGAGGCCCCCGATGCGCGAGCAGCTCAATTTCTACATCGACGGCAAATGGGTCGCCCCCGCGAGCCCGCGCACGCATGACGTGATCAACCCCGCCACCGAGGAGCCGGCGGGCCGCATCTCGCTGGGAAGCGCAGCCGACGTGAACAAAGCCGTCGCCGCCGCCAAGCGGACGTTCGAAACCTATTCGCGCACGACCTTGGCCGAGCGCGCCGCCCTACTGGATAAAATCATCGCCGTGTTCCAGCGGCGCATGGGCGATGTGGCCGCCGCGATCTCCAGCGAAATGGGCGCGCCGATGTGGCTGGCCGGCAGCGCGCAGGCGGGCTCGGGCCTCGGGCACATCATGGAAGCGCGCAAGCTGATCGACAGCTTCGAGTGGGAATACAATCTGGGCAACGCCCGCATCCTGCGCGAGCCGATCGGCGTCGTCGGCATGATCACGCCGTGGAACTGGCCGATGAACCAGATCGCCTGCAAAGTGGCGCCCGCGCTGGCCGCCGGCTGCACCATGGTGCTGAAGCCGTCCGAGCTCGCGCCGCTGAACGCCATCGTGTTCGCGGAAATCCTCGATGAAGCGGGCGTGCCGCCCGGCGTGTTCAATCTCGTGAACGGCGATGGGCCCGGCGTCGGCGCCGTGCTCTCGGCGCACCCGGACGTGGACATGATGAGCTTCACCGGCTCAACCCGCGCCGGGATCGCCGTATCGAAAGCTGGCGCCGATACGGTGAAGCGCATTTCGTTGGAGCTGGGCGGCAAAAGCCCGAACATCATTCTGGACGACGCCGATCTCAAAAAAGCCGTCGCCGCCGGCATGATCCACATGGCCAACAACACGGGCCAAAGCTGCAACGCGCCCTCGCGCATGCTGGCGCCGAAGAAAATCTACGAAGAAGTGGTCGCCATCGCCGCCGCGACCGCCAATGCGATCAAAGTGCAAAACCCGGCTGAGGCCGAGCCGCGCGCGGTTGGCCCGCTGGCCAACGCCAACCAATTCCAGAAGGTGCAGGCGCTCATCCAGAAAGGCATCGATGAAGGCGCGCGCGTTGCGGCCGGGGGCGTCGGCCGCCCCGAAGGCTTCAACCGCGGCTATTTCGTGCGCCCCAC
>DAOMPU010000343.1:0-3090 GCA_035444925.1 Terricaulis sp.
GCTTGCGACAAGTCGTTAAGCGTCACTGTGCATCCGTCTGGCTGCCCCAGCCTGAGCGGTATGGTCGGCTGGCGCCGCACGCACGGAGACATCGCTTGAGCTCATTCGTCAAATTGAAGGACGTCGATGGCGTCATCCCCGTCGCGCAGGCGCGCAGCCGCGACGCGCAAGCCCGGTTGCTAAAAGCGGGCGAAAAAGTATTTGCGCAAAAGGGCTACGACGACGCTCATGTGATCGACATCACGGTGGCGGCGAAGTGCTCGGTCGGCAGCTTCTATCGCCGCTTCCGTGACAAGGAGGCGCTGTTCAACGCGCTGCACCAGCAGTTTGCGGAGCGCGGGCGCCAGAACATCGATCGGTTTTTCGCCAATCCGGAATGGAAAGAAGCGCCTGCGCGGCGCGTCGTGCATCAATTGGTCGAAAACACGGTGCGCGTGATCGAAAAGAGCCCGGGCTTTTTCCGCGCGCTGTTTCAACGCACCCTCTCCAGCTCGGATTTTCGCTACCTCGCGCCGCTGCGCGCCTCCGATCGCTACACCGCCGAACGGCTGACCACGTTCTTGAATGCGCGAGGCTTGAAGCGCAAAAACCTCGAAGAGGAATGCTATTTCGGGCTCCGCACCATCGAGGCCGCCATCCTCCAGCGCGTTCTGCATGATCCCGACGGGATGGACCCGCCCACCGCCGAAGCGTTCTATGAAATGCTGATCGCCTATCTGGGCGTGCGCGAAAACCACTGACGCACTTGCCCTGAACCGTAATTCCGGTTTACGTATCGGCTTCCGCGAACGGAGCCGAGCCCGAAGCCGTGCTGAAACTGCTGGACGCCTCCGACGCCATCGCCGCCGCCGCCGATCGCGGCGGCGCGGGCGGCGGCTATGTGCTCTACGGCGCGTACGCTTCCTACTACACCGGCAAGACGCGCGCTTATCTGCGCAAGAAGGGCATTCCCTTTGTCGAGCGGCTGCCCAGCCACCCGCGCTTTCGCGAGGTGGTGAGCCCAACCGCGCAATCAAAACGCATCCCCATCCTTGAGACGCCGGATGGCTACGCCATCCAGGACTCGACCACGATCTTCGAATTTCTGGAAGCGCGCTTTCCCGATCCGCCGGCGCTGCCGCCGGGGCCGCGCCAACGACTCGCGGCGTATCTGGTCGATCTCTTCGCCAGCGAAGGGCTCAACATCGCTTGGCACTTCCGCTGGAATTTTAAGGCGATCAACGCCCATTTCGTGATGCGCGAGTTCGGCCGCAGCTTCGCCCCGCGCGGCGACGATGAAACGCTCGATCGTTACGGCCAGATTATCGCCGATCGCATGGACGGCTACCGCGCGCGCCACGGCATTCAGCCCGAGATGTTTCCCGCGCTTGAGGCGATCTATTACGATTGGCTCGACGTCCTCGAACAGCATTTCACGAACTCGCCGTTTCTGTTCGGCGGGCTGCCGTCGGTCGGCGATTTCGCGCTCATGGGGCCGTTGTTCGCGCATTTGGGCCGCGACCCCTACCCGCTTCAGCTCATGCAATTGCGTGCGCCGCGCGTGTTTCGCTGGATCGAGCACATGAACACGCCCGAGATCGTCTCGCCCGAATTCCACGACGAGCCGACCGCCTATCTGCCGGGCGACGCCATCCCCGAAACCACAAGCGCTTTTCTGCGCGGCCTCGCGGCCGATTACGCCCCGGTCTATCTCGCCACAGCCGCGCTCTTCGGGGATTGGTGCGCGCGCAACGCCAATGCGCCGCGCGGCATGCCCGTATCGCCGGAGGGCAAGGATCAGCCCGTACTCGGCCCGATCACGATCCCCTTGCGCGGCCATCAGCTCACCACGCAGGCGCCGCTCCATTCGCTCTGGGTGCTGCAACGCACGCTGGATTGGCTGGCGACGCTCGCGCCCGCCGAACGCGCCGCGTGCGACGCCTACGCGCGCGAGATCGGCGCGGGCGATCTTATCTCGATAAAATTGCCGCGCCCACTCACGCGCGTGAACAACAAACTCGCCGTCAATTAAACAACGGACACGCCATGATCGATCTCTATTTCTGGCCCACGCCCAACGGATGGAAAATCACCATCATGTTGGAGGAAACAAAGCTCCCCTATCGCCTCGTGCCGGTCGATCTCGGCAAGGGCGAGCAGCATACGCCCGATTTTCTGGCTATTTCGCCGAACGGGCGCATGCCCGCGATCGTCGATCACGACGGCCCAGACGGCGCGCCGATCAGCATTTTTGAATCCGGCGCGATCCTGCAATATCTCGGCGATAAGAGCGGCATGCTCTATCCGCGCGAGCGGCGCGCGCGCACCGTGGTGGAGCAATGGCTGTTCTGGCAGAATGCGGGCTTGGGGCCGATGGCCGGCCAGCGCGCGCATTTCAGCTACCAGAAGGAAAAAATCCCCTACGCGATCGAGCGCTACACCAACGAAACCAAACGGCTCTACGAGGTCGCCGATAAGCGCCTGGCGCAATCGGAATATCTCGCCGGCGATGAATTCTCGATCGCCGATATCGCTGCCTGGCCCTGGACGCGCGGCTACAAAAATCTCGGCATCGATCCGGAGACGCTTCCCAATTGGCGGCGCTGGTTCAAAGCGGTCGGCGCGCGCGAGGGCGTGGCGCGCGGCGCCAATATCGGCAAGGACGATTTCGCCAAACGCCAGAGCGAAATGCTCGGCGCGGGGAGCACGCCATGAGCGACGCCTACCGCATCTTCGGCTCGGAGCTCTCGCCCTATTCGGTGAAAGTGCGTTCCTATTTCCGATTTAAGGGTATCCCGCACGAATGGATTGCGCGCGGGATCGCCAGCGAAGCCGACTACCAAAAGCACGCCAAGCTGCCGATTGTGCCCACCGTAGTCGCCCCCGATGGCGCGGCGCTGCAGGATTCCACGCCGATCATCGAAAAGCTCGATCCGCTTTTCCCCACGCCCTCGATTCACCCAGAAGATCCGGCGCTCAATTTCCTCTCCACGCTTATCGAGGAGTTTGGCGACGAGTGGGGCAACAAGCTTATGTTCCACCATCGCTGGTACGACGCGATCGACGCGCGGGTGACGGCGCACACGCTGGCGCGCCTCTACATGCCGCACG
>DAOMPU010000344.1:0-3077 GCA_035444925.1 Terricaulis sp.
GCTTTAGACTCAAGGTCTTCTAAAGCAACTTTTGGACTTTAAATTCGCGCGGCGCCCGCTCTCGAACTGAGGCGAATTTAAAGTCCGTTGCTTTAGCGACAAGATGGGGGAGCGGCCCCGCGCGTCAAGCTTCGTCACATTCGCGTGCGCGAAGTTCCGCCCGTTACGAGCTCAAGCGTGCGTTTAGCGCCGCTAAAGGCGGATTCAGGCGCAAACTTACGGCCTGCTCATGCAAGGGCGGCGATTCATTCAGGCGCCGTTCAGTCACAGCCGGACACATTCCCACACATAAGAGGGATCATTCCTTGGACGGAGCATGTTCAAGGGACCAGGAAGGAGAAGTCCTCGATGAAGAAGCATCTCGCCATCGCGGCGCTTGCCGCCGCGACCTTCGCGGCTCCGCTGGCGCTCGCGCCCGAGGCGGCCGCTCAACATCGCGGCGACCGCCATGATCGCTATGATCGCGACGACCGCCGTGGTGATCGCTATGACCGCCGCGAAAACCGCCGCGAAGCGCGCGACGATCGGCGCAACTACAATCGCGGCTATCGCGATGGGCGCCGTGACGACCGCCGCGCGGACCGCTGGGACAACCGCCGCTATAACGGCTACCATTATCAAGGCCGCTGGTATTACGGCCCGCCGCCGCGCCATTACCGCGACGTGCGCTACGATTATCGCCAATGGCGCCGCGGCGATCGTCTCCCCGGCTATTACCGCGATCATTATCGCGTCGTAGATTATCGCCATTATCGCCACTTGCGCGCCCCGCCGCGCGGCTACCATTACGTGCGCGATGATCGCGGCGACTACCTGCTGGTCGGCATCGCCACCGGCGTGATCTTGGGCATCATCGCTTCGCAATAAGCGCGCTGATCCCACGCCAACGCGACGCCCCGGAGCGCAAGCTTCGGGGCGTTTCGCGTTTAGGGCTTCACGTAAACCCAAGCCTTCGCGCCGCTCTCGAACGCCTCCTCGACGCGAGCATATTCCTCGGCCTCATACACATCAGCCGCCGCCAATTCGTCCGGCGTGAGCAGAAACACCACGCCCGCCACGCGATCTTCAGCTTTCCCGGTTTTCACCGCAATCCAATGAAACCGCTCGCCGCTTTCGGCCAGCACTTCAGGATCGGTGATTTCAAGCTTATCGAGCACGTAGCCGATCAAGGTATCGGGCGCGCCTTCCAGCAGCCGGCCGAAATTGGCCTTCTGCACCGCGGGCAATTGCAGCGTGCCGTAGGAGAATAGGCGTTCGCTAGCGTCCGTCTCAGACACCGAGCTTCTTCTTCAGTATCTCGTTCACCACCGCCGGGTTCGCCTTGCCGCCGGTGGCCTTCATGGTTTGGCCCACCCACCAGCCGAACGCTTTGGGGTTCTTCTGCACGTCGGCCACCTTATCGGCGTTCGCGGCCATCAGATCATCGATCGCTTTCTCGATCGCGCCCGTATCGGTGACTTGCTTCAGCCCTTCGCGCTCCACGATCGCGCCCGGAGCTTCGCCGGTTTCCATCATCTTGGCGAACACGTCCTTGGCGATTTTGCCATTGATCGTGCCGTCCTTGATGAGATCGAGCAGCGCGCCCAGCGCCTCGGCCCTCACCGGCGAATCCGCCAATTCGACGCCCTTTTTGTTCAGCGCGCCGAACAACTCCTGCGTCACCCAATTGGCGGCCGCCTTGCCATCACGGCCGTTGGCGACGGTTTCAAAATACGCCGCCGTATCGCTATCGCCCGAGAGCACGCCAGCGTCATACGCCGTCAGCCCGTAATCGCTGACAAAGCGTTTCTTCTTCGCGTCCGGCAATTCCGGCAGCGAAGCGCGGATTTCCTCGATCCAGGCTTCGTCCAGCACCAGCGGCAGCAGGTCCGGATCGGGGAAGTAGCGATAATCGTGCGCGTCTTCCTTCGAGCGCATGGTGCGCGTCTCGCCGGTGGTCGCATCGAACAAGCGGGTTTCCTGATCGATCGCGCCGCCGTTCTCCAGAATCTCGATCTGGCGGCGGCTTTCATATTCGATCGCCTGCATCATGAAGCGCGTGGAATTCACGTTCTTGATTTCGCAGCGCGTGCCGAATTCGTCGCCCGGCTTGCGCACCGAGACGTTCACGTCCGCACGCATGGAGCCTTCCTCCATGTTGCCGTCGCAGGTGCCGAGCGCACGCAGGATCGCGCGCAGCTTGTTGAAGTAAGCCGCCGCCTCCTTGGCGCTGCGAATATCCGGGCGCGAGACGATCTCCATCAGCGCCACGCCCGCGCGGTTCAGATCCACGAACGTCTCGCTGGGCGAGAGGTCATGGATCGACTTGCCAGCGTCCTGCTCCAAATGCAGTCGCTCGATCCGCACCGTGATCGGCTCTTCGCCCTCCGGCTCCACCTCGATCTCGCCTTCGCCGACGATCGGGTGCTGGAATTGGCTGATCTGATAGCCTTGCGGCAGATCGGGATAAAAATAATTCTTCCGGTCAAACCGGCTCACGCGGTTGATCTCGGCGTTGAGGCCAAGCCCGGTGCGGATCGCCTGCTCGACGCAGAATTTGTTGATCACCGGCAGCATGCCCGGCATCGCCGCATCCACGGTGCTCACATGTGCATTCGGCGCGCCCCCATAGGCGGCGCTGGCGCCAGAAAACAATTTGGCGTTCGACGTCACCTGCGCGTGGACCTCCAGGCCCACGATGATTTCCCAATCGGCTTTTTCCCCGCGCACGATTTGGTCGGGCCGCGCGGTTCGGACATCGAGCTTGCTCATAGGGCCGGATTAGGGGAGCCGCGCGGGCTTTGTCCAGGGCTGGAGCGGGTTTCACTTGGCGCAGGCGCCCGCTTGGGGAAGATTGGCGGCCCCGAAAGCACGGAGCGCCCCATGAACGCCCTTTCGCGCCTAATCGCTGCCGCCCTATCCGCGGCCGCGCTCGCCGCCTGCCACACCCCGCCCGCGGAGACGCCAATGCCCGAACAGCCCGCCGCCGGCAATTGCGCCGTGATCGAAAGCAGCGATTGGGCGGCCTGGATCAACGCGATGCCCGGCCCCGGCGCGCAGCGCACGCTGATCGTCACCGGCCGCATCACGCTGCCGAC
>DAOMPU010000345.1:0-3074 GCA_035444925.1 Terricaulis sp.
GCTTCCTTTCGCCGTCCAAGCTGATCGAAAGCGGCATCAACGCGCCTTTGATGGCCTGGCAGCGCCATTCGGCTATCACCGCCGATCGTGCGGGGCTGTTCGTGGTGGGCGATCTGGAGGTGGCGCGGCGCGTCACGCTGCAATGGACGCTGCGCTCGTTCCCGCTGGCCTCGCGCATCAATATGGATGCGTGGCGCGCTCAGGAGGACGCGGCCGACGATGGCGCCGTGCAGGCCTCCGAATTCGCCATGACCTCCAACCCCTACGCCGCGCGGCGCTTGAAGCTGGCGCGCGAATTTCACGCCAGCCCGGAATTCCAGGCCTGGCGGCGCGTGATCGAGCATTGGGCCCCGCCCGCGCCGAAGGAGAAAAACCTCCAGGCGGCGCCCGCGCCGCCCAAGGGCGCGACCAAGCCCCCGCCGGAGCCGATGGAGCGTTTCACCTGCATCGCCTGCAAAACCGCGATGCGCGTGCCCAAGGCGCAGCTCTCCGGCGATAAGCCGATCAACATCCGCTGCCCCAATCCCGATTGCGGCAAGGTGCTGAAAATCACGCCGAAGAAGCCAAAGCTGCCCAAGCCCGATCTGGCCAGCGAATGAGCGGACGCGAGCCTCCCGCCCAGAACCCCGCGTTCGATGTGGCGCTCGATCCCGCGCCGAAGGCGGAGATCGTGGAGGCGGTGGAGGATGAAGAAGCCAAGGCCCGGCGCGACGCCGCTTTGGCCTCCACCTTCGACCCTGAACGCGCCCGTGCGGGGAAAACCGACGAGGAATTGATCGCCGAACGCGAAGCGGCCAACCGCGCCATGTTCGATGTCGCGCTGGCGGTTGGCGTCATCGTCGCGGTGATCGAGGCGGAGGCCGCCGAAAGTGTGACCGACGCCACAGGGGAAGCAGCCGAACTCGAAATCGATGATCCGGAAGAAGAGGGCGCGCCGCCTTCTGAGATATCTGACGGAGAATGAACATGCCCATGACCATCGAAGAATTCATGCAAACCGAAGCTGGCCAGCAAATGCAGATCGATAATGCTGGCCTCAGCGACATGGAACAATCCAACTTGATGGCGGCCCTGCAGAAGGCCGAAGCGGAAGGCTCGCTGGAAAGCTTCAACGCCGATAACGCCATTCTGGAAGCGCAATGGGCCGAAGAGGCGCGCGCTGAGGCCGAGGCGTTCCAGGCCGAACAAGCCAAGGCTGCGGAAGAGGGCGATTGGGAAAAGGCCCGCGAAATGGCCGAGAACGCCGAGTATGCGATGGAGGAAGTGAAAGAGCATGGGGGCGATGTCGCCGATGCTGAAATCCTCGAAGCGCAATACGACCAGATGGAACTGGAAAACGCGGACTATCACCAGGAAATCGCCGACGACAATGCCGACGCCGCGGCCGCTTACGCCGCCGAGGGCGACTTGGAAACGGCGGAAATCTACGCCGACAGCGCCGCCGAGCACGCCGAAACCGCGGCCGATTACGGCTCGATGGCTGACCAAGGCGGCACATACGCCGAGCAAACGGTCGACACCTCGTCGAGCTACGATGCGACCGCGAGCATCGATACGGTCGACACCACGGCCGAGTAAGCGGCGCCCCTGCGTTTGATCCCTCTCCTTGCGGGAGGGGTCAAACCGCGCCCTCCAGCGCATCGCCGACACGGCGCACGATGATTTTATCGATGCGCCGCCCGTCCATATCCACGATCTCAAAGCGCAGATCGGCGAACGCGGCGGTGTCGCCCACGCCCGGCAGGCGCTGCATCAGATGGATGACGAAGCCGGCCAGCGTATCGAACTCGCCTTCCTCGTTGAGATTGCGCACGGACATGAGTTGTTCAAACTCATCGATCGGCGTCATGCCGTCCAGCAGCCAGGAGCCATCCTCGCGCTGCACCGGCTTGTCGATCGCCTCGTCGGTGGAAAGCGCCGCATCGCCGGCGATGGATTCCAGCACGTCCGCGGCGGTGACGAGGCCCTGGATCACGCCGTATTCATCGGCCACGAACAGCATCCGCACCGGATTGTCGCGCATCGTATCGAGCAGGCGCAGCACCGACATGCTCTCGGGCACGATCACCGGGGGGTGCGCGGCGTGCTTCAAATCCCATGCGCCGTTGGCCGAAGCGATCAGCAGCTCCTTGGTCTGCGTCACGCCGATCAGATGATCGAGCCCGCCTTCGGCCACGGGAAAGCGCGAATGGCCGCTGTCGCGGATCAGCCGCAAGGTTTCATCGCGCGGCTTGCCGGAATCGAGCCAAACGATGTCGAGCCGCGGCGTCATGATGGTGCGCACGGTGCGATCGCCCAGGCGCATGATGCCGGTGATCATCTCGCGCTCTTCGGTTTCGATCAGCCCCGCTTCGTGGCCTTCCTCGATCAGCGAGTGAATTTCTTCCTCGGTGACGTCCGCTTGCTTGGTGCGATGCGCGCCCACCAGGCGCAGCACGGCTTCAGTGGAGGTCTTGAGCACCCACACCACCGGCGCGGAAGCCTGCGCCAGCAGCGCCATCGGCGGCGCCACCATGCCGGCGAGCGTTTCCGGCGCCGTCAGCGCGATGCGCTTGGGCACAAGCTCGCCCAGCACGAGCGAGAGATAGGTCGTCAGCACGATGACGATGCCGAACGCCAATTGCCCCGCCAGCGTGGCGCTCAGCGTCGGGAACCAGCCCAGCAGCACAGGCGCCAGATCATCGGCGATCGCGGTGGCGCCGTACGCGCCGGCGATGATGCCGATCAGCGTGATGCCGATCTGAACGGTGGAGAGCAGCCGCGATGGATCTTCAAGCAGTTTGAGCGCCGCCTTGGCGCCGGCATCGCCGGAATCTGCGCGGGCTTTGAGCCGTGGTTTCTTGGCCGAGACGATCGCCAGCTCAGACATGGCGAACAGCCCGTTGAGCAGCACGAGAAAAACGAGGATTGCGATTTCCACCGCATCGTCGCGGCGTCAAACCGCGCTCCAGGCGCCGGCGAACCGCCGGCAGGCGCGCCCTGATGCCAGTTTTCGGGCGATGACGCCAGCGTTGCCAGGTCGGAGCGCGCGCCCCCTGGCGCGCACGCGGCGCCGGCGGCGCAACGCAGGAAGA
>DAOMPU010000346.1:0-3063 GCA_035444925.1 Terricaulis sp.
TGGGGGCCCGCCGGGGTTTTGGCGGCGACTCCGTCACCGCCGCCCATGGGCTTAGAACCGTTCGTCGCGCTGAGCTTCGGCTTCTTGCTGGAGCGCGCGCAGCACGTCGTCTTCGCTGGTCTCGACCGGGGCGGCGAGGGCTGCGCGATCTTGCGCATCCTCGGCTTGGGCGGCCGGCTGCACGTCCTGGAACAGCATCACGAAGCTGTCGCGCAGCTCATCGGGGGTCACCGCCGAATCCGCGATTTCACGCAGCGCGACGACCGGATCTTTATCGCGATCGCGCTCGACCAGCGGCTCGGAGCCCGACGAGATGTTGCGGGCGCGATGGGCCGAAAGCAGCACCAGCGAGAACCGGTTGGGGATTTTATCGACGCAATCTTCAACGGTTACGCGGGCCAAGGCGTGCTTCCTCTTGGTGTGTCGGGAACGGATTGGACAGCCAACCTAGTGCGCCTCGCGGTTTTTCGCAATGCGAAGAGCATCCCGTTTTCACCCGCCCTGCCCCGCGCGCGCGGCCCAGGGCGCCTTAAGACGCCGGTAACCCTCTGCCGGCCCCAGCGCCGCGAGCAGCTCCGCCACGGTGCGGCCCTGGCCGGGATGGCGCCAATCGGGGGCGATTTCCGCCAGAGGGGCCAGCACGAAGGCGCGCTCATGCATGCGCGGGTGCGGCAGTTCGAGTTCGCCAAAGGCGCCTTCGAGGCCGTCGATGGCCAGGATGTCCAGATCGAGGGTGCGAGCGTCCCAGCGGGTGCGCCGGGCCCGGCCGAACGCGGTTTCGATCGCCCGCAGCGCTTCATAAAGCGGTTGCGGGGCGAGGCCCGCCCCGTCTAGCTCCGCCACGGCGTTGAGATAGTTCGGCTGGCCGCTCGGCGGCCAAGGCGTAGTTTCCCAAAGGCTGGACAGCGCGCGGATCTTAAGCCCCGCGCCGGCCAGCGCCGCCACCGCACGCGCGAGCGTCTCTGCCGGGGCTTGGCCCTCAAACGGCAGATTGGCCCCCAGGGCGATGTAAGCGCGGGCGGTGCTCATATTTTTCCATCGCACGGCGCGCGCGCCGGCAAAACGGATTTGACCCAAAGCGGATTTGAAATGGCCAACATACTCGAACGCCTCATTCACCCCGACGAACGCGTCGTCGTGCTGATCGACGGCGCCAACCTTTACTCGGCCTCCAAGGCGCTCGGCGTCGATATGGATTATCGCAAGCTCCTGGATGAATTCGCCCAGCACGGCCGCTTCATCCGCGCCACGTATTACACGGCGCTGGTGGAGGATCAGGATTTCTCGCCGATCCGCCCGCTGGTCGATTGGCTCGATTACAACGGCTACAATCTGGTGACCAAACCCGCCAAGGATTACATCGACGCCGCCGGCCGGCGCCGCTTCAAGGGCGACATGGACGTGGAGATCGCTGTCGATCTCTTGGACGCCGCCGCCTACGCCGATCACGCCTTCCTTTTCTCAGGCGACGGCGATTTCGTCGCGGCCATCAATTCCGCCAAGCGGCGCGGCCTCAAGGTCACCGCCGTCTCCACCATCAAAACCAATCCGCCGATGGCGGCCGATGAATTGCGCCGCGCCGCCGACGCCTTCCTCGACATCACCGACATCCTCAACCTGATCGGCCGCCCGCCGCGCGAACGCCACGAGGACGAGACATGAGCAAAGCCGCCGCCGAAGCCCCGCGCGCGTGCCCTTTGTGCCCGCGCCTGGTCGCGTACCGCGAAGCGAACGCGCGCGCCGAGCCCGATTGGTTCAACGGCGCCGCGCCTTCGTTCGGCGATCCCAACGCGCGCCTGCTGATCGTGGGCCTCGCGCCTGGGCGCACCGGCGCCAACCGCACCGGGCGGCCCTTCACCGGCGATTACGCCGGCGATCTGCTCTATGGCACGCTGAAAAAGCTTGGGCTCTCCACCGGTACGTTTCGCGCCGATCCGAACGATGGGCTGAAGCTTAAAGGCGCCATGATCACCAACGCCGTGCGCTGCGCGCCGCCGGAAAATAAGCCGACGCCCGCGGAAATCGCGCAATGCCGCCCGTTTCTCAGCGCACGCATCGCCGCGTTGCCGAAACTGAAAGCGATTTTCGCGCTCGGCTCTATCGCGCATGAAAGCGTGCTGCGCGCGCATGGGCTGAAGCCCGCTTACGCCAAATTCGCGCATGGCGCGGAGGCGGAGCTGCCGGGGGGCTTAAAGCTCGTCTCGTCCTATCATTGCTCACGCTACAACACGCAGACGCGGCGCCTGACGGCGGAAATGTTCGAGACCGCGATGGCGCGCGCCAAGCAATTGGCCGAAGCCTAAGCCGGCCCCGGCGCGCCGTAGCTGTAATAAAGCGCCGCCACGCCGGGCTCTGCCTTCTCGGCGGCGGAAAAAGCGGCGCTTGCTTCCTCCACGCGCCCCAGCGCCTGCAGCGCCAGCGCACGGCCGTACATATAATGCCCGCGCTCGGCGTCCACGGCTAACGCGGCGTCGTAATCGGCCAACGCCGCTTCAAAGTCGCCGCGCTTGTACTGAACGAGGCCGCGACTATCGAGCGCGTTTTCATTGCCCGGCTCAAGCCGCAGCGCTTCATCGCAATCGGCCAGCGCCTGCTCCAGATCGCGGCCATGCGTGGCGCGCAGCCAGCAGCGATTGTTGCGCAGCGCGCCATCGCGCGGCGCCTGCGCAATCGCCTCGTCAAGCCCGGCCAGGCGATCCTCGTAATCCGCGCCAAGCGCATCACGCGCTTCATCGCGCCAGCGCGGCGCAAGCGCGTGCTGCGGATCGATTTCAAGCACCGCCGCAAAATCGCGCGCGGCCGCCTGATAGCCGGCGCGCTCGTAATGCGCCACCCCGCGCTGGAACAGCGCTTGCGTGTTGCGCGCGTCAAGCCGGAGCGCGCGGCCGAAATCGGCGATGGCGCGCACATGCTGGGAAGCCGCCAGGCGCACTTCGCCGCGCGTCACCAAGGCTTGCACGCGCCGTTCGGGCGCAACGCTCTCAGCCGAAATCACGGCGCTGCACGCGTGAAGCCGCAGAGCGGAATCCTGGCGGCTATCGCAAACGGCCCAGTTTCGTTCAG
>DAOMPU010000347.1:0-3061 GCA_035444925.1 Terricaulis sp.
TGTTCGGCTTTGGGCCACGCGACTTCTTCGATGTGGGCGAAGAGAGCCGCGCTTCGATGGACGCTGCGCCCCCGCAGGTGAAGTTCAACTAAGGCCATCGCACCTTGGGCGCCTACGGCCTTCAGACGCATATCTGGAACAACAATTGGAAAACCGTGCTGCTTATGGCCGGTTTTCCAATTCTGCTGATCCTTTTGCTCTATGCGATGTTCCTGCTGTTCGCCGGGTTCTCTGGAATCAGCGTGGGGCCTGACCCGGTGGCGGGGCCGTTCATCTGGGCGGGCGATGCATTGGCGCAATCGTGGCCGTTCGCGGTGGCTGGCGCGATCCTCTGGTTCGGCATCGCCTACGTGTTCTACCAGGGCATCATCGACGCGGCGACCGGCGCCAAAAAGGTGACGCGTCAGCAGGAGCCGGCGCTTTACAATCTGCTTGAAAATCTTTGCATCTCGCGCGGCATCACGATGCCGAGCTTGCGCATCATGGAGACGGATGCGCTCAATGCGTTCGCCACCGGGCTGCACAAGGGGCAATATTCCATCACGGTCACGCGCGGGCTGATGCAGAGGCTGAACCAGGCCGAGCTCGAAGCCGTGCTGGCGCATGAGCTGACGCATATCCGCAATAGCGACGTGCGCTTGCTGGTGATCGCGGTGGTGTTCGTGGGCATCTTTTCGTTCGTGGGCGAGATGGCGTTTCGCAGCTTGCGCTTCGGCGGGGCGGCGGGGCGCTCCACATCGGCGCGCTCTTCCTCGGGCGGGCGCAGCGATGGCGGCGGCGGTGCGATCATCGCCATCCTGGCGGCGCTGGCCATCATCGCGATTGCGTACGCGCTCGCCATCGTGATCCGCTTTGCGCTGTCGCGGCGGCGCGAATATCTGGCCGATGCGGGCGCGGTGGAGCTGACCAAGAATCCAGACGCGATGATCTCCGCGCTGCAGAAGATTTCCGGCAATGCGACGGTGGATGCGCCCTCCGAGGTGCGCGAGATGTTCATCGAGAACCCGCACTCCGATTTCGCCAGCCTGTTCGCCACCCATCCGCCGATCGCCAAGCGCATCGAGGCGCTGGCGAAATTCGCCGGCGGGCGCGTCGCGCCTGAGGCGCCTGCGCCGCAGGCGGGCGCGCAGCGCGGGCCGTGGGGTTGAGCCTGCGCACGCTTCTCGGTGCGCTTTGTATCGTCGCGTTTGTTGCGTTGGCCTTCATCAGTTTTGCGGTCCTGAAGTTCAGCGGCTGCAACTACGATTCGATCCGTGAGCTGGCGTCGCCGAGCGGACGCTACATCGCGCGCTGGATCAGTGTGGATTGCGGCATGAACCTTCACGGGAATGAGGTGTTGCTCCAGGATCGCCGGTTTCCCGGGCTTCCGGGGGCTGATGGCAAGCCGGCAGGCGTAGTGGTGACTCGTGATTTCTTTGCCATGAATCGCGGCAGCGAGATGATTTGGGAGGGCGACGTGCTGGTTCTGCGCTACGCAACCCGCACACCGCCGGAATTAATGCGCGCGTCCGTGAGCGGCGCGCGCATCGAACCGCGCGCGGTGGACTAAAAAATTGGGCGCGGCGGTTTCCCGCCGCGCCCCAGGCTATGGAGCTTGTGAAGATCAGGCGCGGATGCTGATCCAGAGATCGCGCCAGTGATCGGCGAAATCGCGGATGATGAGCACGCTCTGATCGATCCATTCGCGCGCGTCCGGCCAGAACATCCAGGCGAACCAGAGCGCCATCGCGGTGATTGCGAGCGTGGCGAGCCCATCGGCCCAGCCGCCATTGTCGCGGTAGCCGTTGATCGCCGCGAAGGAGGAGCGGCGCATCGCGCTGAATGGCGCTGAGATGGCCGCGTAGGCGATCGCCAGCACGACGATGGCGAGCCACACCGGCACGCTGTCGGGCGGGCTCCAGCCCATCACCGCGCCCGTGCTCAGCAGCGAAAAGAACATGATCAGAAAAAGGATCAGCAAAGCGGCGGTGAGCACCGAGAAGATGAAGGCCAAAAAGCCGGCGGCGATGCGCGTGGCGTAGCCGACGGGCTGCGCGGGCGCGGCGGCGGCGGCGTAGTGCGGCGTCGCGCTGTTTGACCAGCCCCAATCGCCGCTTTGCGCGCGCCAGTGTCGGTTCCAGTTGCGCCGCTCGCGCCGCCAGGCCTTCGAGGCGTTTTCCGCGACATTGCTGTATTCGCGCTTGGCGCGATCGATCACTTCCTGCGCGTTGAAGGGCACGCCGTGCGCGGCGGCCCATTCCTCGCTGGTGTGCGCGGAGGGCACCAGGAACATCATGGCGATATAGACCAGGATCGCCGCGCCTGACGTGAAGAGGGCGGCCACGATCCAGAGCAGGCGGATGATGTTGACGTCGATATCGAAGAACGCGGCCATGCCAGTGGAGATGCCGGCGATGTTGGCGCCGTCCTTGATGCGATAAAGCCTGCGGCGCGGGCCATCATAGGCGGCGCCTTCCGCGCGCGGGGCGCCCTCGCTTTCAGCTTCGCCTTCGACCGGGCCCATCTCTTCGAGCACGCGCGCCATTTCGGCGGCGTTCACCACGGTTTTGCCGGGGCCGAGATGGGCGGCGCTTTTATCGGCGATGGCCTGTTCGAGATCGCGGATGATCTCGGCCTTATCGGGATTGGCGCCGAGGGCGGCTTCGGCGCGGGCGAGATAGGCGCGCAGCGCGTCATAGGCCGGCTCCTCCAGCTGATACGCATTGCCGTTCAGATTGATGGTGACGACGCGTTCCATGATTTAACGCCCCAGCGTTTCGAAAGTGGTGGTGAGGTGGCGCCAATAGGCGGCGAGTTCTTCCAGGCGCGCGGCGCCTTTCTCGGTCAGCGAGTAATATTTGCGCGGCGGGCCCTGGCCGCTCTCGACCCATTGGTAATCGACCAGCTGCTCGCGGCGCAGGCGCGAGAGCAGCGGATAGAGCGTGCCTTCCTGGGTGGCGAACGGGGTGGGCGCGAGCGTGGAGAGGATGTCCCCCACATAGACCGTCCGCCCCGACACCACGGTCAGGATCGCAAACTCCAAAAGCCCCTTGCGGAGCCCGGCGAATTGTTCGTCAGCGAC
>DAOMPU010000348.1:0-3043 GCA_035444925.1 Terricaulis sp.
CGCCGTAGATGCTGGCGTCGGCGCCGTCGATGTTCACGTTGTCGTTGTCGCAGATCAGAATGCGCGCGCTGACGGGATCGAGGAAAATATTGCCGAAATTGATGTCTTGATAGCAGAAGCCGCCGGCGTGCAGCTCCAGGAACGAATTGGCCAATTGCAAGCACACATGCGCGCGATCGCTCAGCGTCAGGTTCAGCCGCTTCGGCGGCGGCGCGATCAGATCGCGCATGCCGCGAAAATCGTCGCTGCGCAGCGGCATCACGTAGCCGAAGCTGCCGCTGCCGGGGATATCGACCAGATCGAGCGGCCAGAGAAAATCCGGCGTCGGCGCGCCGCGGCGGATGGTGCGGTCGAGGCGCGTGCGCAGACCCACGTCCAAGCTCACGTAATGGCGATGATACCATTTGAGCGCGAAGGGCAGCCCTTCGACGGTGACGTAATAGACCTCACCCTGGCCGCCCGCGCCCAGGAGCGCGCCCACGCGCCCAGGCCGGCCTTTGACCGTCATCAGCGCCTGGCCTTCGGCCAGCGAGCGGGGCTCGCCCTCGCTCATTGCGGGGCGACAGCGCTGCGGGTTTTGTTTTGCTGATCGGGCCGGATGGCCATGACGCTCCCCTTCACATGGTCAGCGTGTTTTCGCCGTATTTCGGCTCACGGCCGGGCGAAGATTTTTCTCCGCCTGGCCGCGTCGCCGCTGCTTAGCAGCCCACGTGGATGGACACTTCATAGACGCGGCCTGTCTCAGGGTCGTAGCAGCGCTCGGTTTCGCGTATGGCCTCGATACGCCGACGCTGGGCCTCGTCATCGCGGCGCTGTTCTTGGCGCCAACGGTCCATGTCGAACCCGCCGCCGCCGCCGCCGCCACCGCCGCCGCCACCGCCGCCGCCGCGCGAAGAGACGGGCTGAGTCAGCTGACGCTGGGTTTGCTCAATCTCGCGTTTCCATTCCGGATTCCACTGCACTTGCTCAACCAGCGCCCGCGCGGTTTGCATCAGGCCCTGCACGCGATCGGGCGCGCCGCGTACCGAGATCAGGCCGTCATTGGAGTTAAACACCAGCGGCGGCACGCCTTGGATCAGCTGCGGATAGGCGAACACATAGCCCGATGCGGCGAGAATTTCCGCGGTGCCGTCCGGGTGCGTCAACCAAGCTTCCAGAGAATACACTTCCGAGCGCATGTTTGCGCCGGTGGATTGGCCCAATTGCTGGAATTGCTGCGCCGCTTGCTGCTGCTCGGGCGTCAGCGGGATGGCGACGATGCGGTCGATGCGCGCGCCTTGGCGCAGGTGCGGCACGGCCAGATTGCGGATCAGCGCTTCGCCTGAGGGCGCCATGCCGACGATGCAGAAATCACCCGGCTGCACGCCGCGATTGGTGATCATGCTGGAATCGGTGCTGACCAGATAGCCAGGCAGAAACTCGATCTGCTCGCGCTGATCGCGGCTGGTCATGCGGATGTAGGGGCTGGCGATGCCGTTGGTGCATTGGCCGTTGACGTTATTCCAGCGCACGTTCGATTGCGCACTCCAGCCCGGCGGCAGCGGAATGGTGAGCGCGCGCACCGGCTGGGCGAAGCCGTTCTGATCGATCACTTCGTGCCCACCGCCGCCACCGCCCCCTGCGGAGACCGGCGCAAAGCCGCCACCGCCACCGCCGCCGCCGCCACCGCCGCCGGCCAAGCCGCCGCCGCCCGCGCCGCCGCGATCGCTTACGGAGATGAGCGCCAGCACCGCGACGCCGGCGATCACCGCTGAAGTCACCTTATTTTTCGAGACGAACTCGCTGACCTTATCGAGCATCGCTGAAACCCCTGCGCAGCCAAGACGGCTGCCTCATTGAAGAAGGCGCAACCGGGCGCGGAAACGGCTCAGGGCTGATAGACGAGCCGCGCGGCGACGTAGCAGGGCGCGATCGTGCAGGTTTTCAGGCGAATCCGCAGGCGATAGACCCCATCGGCAGGCGGCGTGACTTCAACCAGCGGGTAATCGTCGGGCAGCACGTCCTGGGCGATTTGGCCGCCATTGGCCTGCTCCAACACGAGGTCCACGTCATTGCATTCGTTATCGCAGGCGCCGATGAAGGCGTAGGAGCGTCCGCCGCGAAGCGAGACATCCACCACATGCTCGCCCCCGACATTGAGGCTGGTGATCACGTCGCCCGCCGCGATCCAGCCCTCGGCCATCTGCTTGCTGTAGCCATCGAGGATGGTCAGCATCAGGCGCTGAAACTCGGGCGGCGCGTTGAGGCCGCCGCCGGCGAGCACGCTTTCACCGCCTTGCGCGGCGCCCTGGGCGGGGCCTTGGGCGGGGCCGTACATCGGCGCGGGCTGCGGCTGCTGGGGGCCTTGGGGGGCGTTGGCGCCGAACGGGCCGTAGCCGCCATCCGTGCTTTGCGGCGGCGGCGCGGGCTGGGGCGCGGGCTGGGGCTGCTGATTGCACGCCGCCAACGCCGCACTGGCAAGCGCTGCTGCGCCCAAAATCCGTAAACGCATCTCTCTTCCTCCTCGCCTCATAAAGCAGAAGGCGGAAAGCGCTGGATTTCGGGTCGCGGCGCGCGTGGGCGTCTCTACCTTTGTGGGTACGCCGCGCGCTCAAGGCGCATTTTTCGTCGGCAGTTGCAGCAAACGTGACACAAAAAATTTTTGCGCCGCCAAATGGCACGCGCTGATGCGCGGCGCTTGCCGAAAACAGCATCGCGATCAAAGCGATGTGCGGCAGGCGCTTTGCGCACTTGGGTTGCAAACGCCCTGGACGCATTTGCAGGTGCGATCTCGCTCCGGTTGCGGGATTATTAACCCAATGCTAACCTTCTGAGCGGTTGGACGGGGGGTGAGCGCGCGTGCAGCGGGCGGGGAAGATCCTTTCGACTCTTTGGGCTGGCTGCGCGTCGTCGCTCGCCATCGGCGGGGGCGCCGCTTGGGCGCAGACGCCCCCATCGCCGGAGCAATTGGATCCATCCCGACAAGCGCCCGAGCGCGTGCAGGATCCAGCCGAGAGCGCGCCGCTGCTGACAACGCCCGACGCCGAGGCGCCGAGCAACGGCC
>DAOMPU010000349.1:0-3043 GCA_035444925.1 Terricaulis sp.
GTCCGAGCAGCTCTTGGATGGCGCGCAGATCGCCGCCGGCGGCGAGCAAATGGGTTGCGAACGCGTGCCGCAACGCGTGCGGCGTCGCACTCGAAGGCAGGCCAAGGCGCATGCGCAAACGCTGCATCAAAGCCTGCGCCATGCGTGGGCTCATGGCTCCGCCGCGCGCGGCGCGGAAAAGCGGGGCGTCTCCGCTCAGCGCAAACGGGCAAAGCGCGGCGTAGCGATCGGCGCCTTGGCGCGCCGCGGCCAGCAGCGGCACGAGCCGCTCTTTGCCGCCCTTGCCGGCGATGCGCAGGGTTTCGCCCAGCGGCAGATCGCGGCCTTTCAGGCTCAGCGCTTCGCTAATGCGAAGGCCGGCCGCGTAGATCAGCGTGATCAAAGCCGCGTCGCGCGCGCCGATCCATTCCTGGCCGGCTTCTTCTTGCGCTTCCGCGATCAGATCGCGCGCGGCCTTCTCGCTCACCGGGCGCGGCAAGGCGCGCTTAAGCTTTGGCCCGCGCACCAGCGAAAGCCGCGCGTTCGCCAGGCCGTGCCGACGTTCGAGGTAGCGATAGAAGCTGCGGATCGCCGCCAGCGCGCGCGAGATTGAGCGATCGCCCAGCGCGTCTGGCCCCTGGCGGCGGTGCGCCAGATACGCGCGCAGATCGCGCGGCTCCAAAGTTGCGAGATCGCGCCCGCCCGGCTCGCCGCCCAAATGCGCTTGCAGAAAGCCCAAAAACGCCGCGACATCGCGCTCATACGCTTCAACCGAATTGGCCGCAAAGCGCCGCTCATCGCGCAGATAGGCGATCCAGTGCGAGAGCAGGGCGGCGCCGGTCATGTGCGTATCAAGCGCGCGCCGGCGTAAAAATTCGTCAACGATCGGCCAGGTGCGCCAGCCAATAATCGTAATTGTAGCAGATCGCGCCGTTGTGGAGGCCATAGCGCGGGGCATGCGCGCGGCCTGGATGGGCCAAGAGGCCATCGGGCAATTGCCAAGGGCTGACGCGCGTGGCGCGCGCCCCGGCGATCTCGCGCTCATAGGCTTCGATGGTGCGCGCCGGCAGGGCGAGGCCAAGCTCGGCGTTCACGTAGAAGCCGTTTTCCAGCCGCGCCGCGACCGCGCGGACGAACCCGCCATAATCCCAGCGGCCCTGCTCATAGGCCGGCTTTTCCCAGCGCGTGGCTACGCGCGAAGGCGCGCCGGCGCAATACGCCAAAAGCGCGGTGGCGCGATCGCATTCGGCATTGGCGGTGATCCATTCCAGCTCGACCACGCCGTGATCCCAATTCCAATTGAGCACGATGTCGTGCCAATCGTCCGGGCCCATCTGCTTGATCTGCGCCAGCAGGGTCTCGCCCGAGAGATCGAGCGGGGCGGCCATGCATTCGCGCCAGCGACTAAGATAGGCGCGCCGCGCCGCCTCGGCCGCGGCATGTTGCGCCAGCGCCTCCACCAATTGCGCGCGCGTGCGCTCCAGCAGCGCGGTGAATTCCGGGTCCGCCCAATGGGCGGCGCGCTGGCGCTCGAAATTCTCCCAGCGCTCAAAGCAGCACACATACGCCGCGCGCACGCGGGCCAGCAGATCGCCGCTCAAGCCGCGCAGGCGGCGCGGGTGGTCATCGCCGACGATCTGTTTCACCAGCACGCGGAAGAACGCATATTGCGGCGCAGCGCCTTCAGCTTCGGCGCCCTGTTCGTAGATAATAGAGAGCAGGCGCGGCGAAGAATTCGCCCCGCCGGGCGCGAGGTCGGCGAACAGGTGATCATGGCTAGCGCCGGCGACAGGCCGGGGCCGGCGAGGGATAAGTTTTCCGAGCATGGGGGGCGCCTCGAAACAGGCCTCCAGCTAGGCGCAGTCTGGCTAATAACCTCCCAGGAACCTCGGTTAAGCCTCATTCAGTAACAGCGGCGCCACATCGCCGCCTTCCGCCGACTCCCGCCAATGCCTAGATTGACGGCGATGGATTCCACCGCCCGCCGCCGCCTCTTGGATGCGAAGCGCCAGCGCAAGGCGCCCGCGCCGGCGGGGCCGCTGTTTGCGGTGGCGGAGGAGGGCGCCGAGTTCACGCACGACACGCTGGATAAGGTGTCGGTGCAATTCCCGCTGCCGCTGCCCGAGCCGTTTGATTACCGCGCGCCGTCCTCGCTCGGCCTTCAGCCCGGCATGCACGTGATCGCGCCGATCGGATCGCGGCTGGTGCGCGGCGTGGTGTGGAAGGTCGAGCACGGCCATCCCGGCGCGGCGAATCTCAAAGCGATCGAAGAGCTGCTGCCCGGCGCGCCGGTGCCGGAAATGTCGCGCCGCTTCATCGATTGGGCGGGTCGCTACCTAGTGCGCCCTTCGGGAGACATCCTGCGCATGGTGGTGCGCTCACCCGAAGCTTTGTTTCCACCGCCCACTTATGTCGTGCTCGCGCCCACCGGGGAGACGCCGCCGAAAATCACCGAAGCGCGCCGCCGCGTGCTGGAAGAAGCGGCGAAAGAAAGTGTGAGCGCCGCCGAGCTGGCGCGCCGCGCGGAGGTTTCTTCCGCCGTGGTGAAGGGCCTCGTCGATTGCGGCGCGCTGAAGAAGGTCGAGATCAGCGAAGACCCGCCCTTTCCCGAACCGGATCTCTCGCGCAGCGGCAAAGACCTGTCAGACCTCCAGCTCGGCGCCGCCGAAGAAATGCGCGCTTATGTGCGCGACGGCGGCTTCCACGTCTCGCTGCTCGATGGCGTGACTGGCTCGGGCAAAACCGAAGTCTATCTCGAAGCCGCCGCCGAAGCGCTGGAGCGCGATGCAAGCGCGCAAGTGCTGGTGCTGATCCCTGAAATCGCGCTGACGCAAGCGGCCATGGCCCGCTTTGAAGCGCGCTTTGGCGTCAAGCCGGTGGAATGGCATTCGGCCATCCCGCACAAGGCGCGCCGCCGCGCCTGGCGCGAAGTGGCCGAAGGGCGCGCGCGGCTGATCGTCGGCGCGCGCTCGGCGCTGTTTTTGCCGTATCCCAATCTGCGCCTCATCATCATCGATGAAGAGCACGATCCTTCCTACAAGCAGGAGGAGGGCGTCATCTATCA
>DAOMPU010000350.1:0-3032 GCA_035444925.1 Terricaulis sp.
AGCGCATCCGCATACGCCGCGATATCGCTCTCTGTGTTCATTTCCGTGGCGCAGGTGATGAGCACGTCGTTCATGCCCGCGTGCGAATTGAGCCGGCTCATGGCCACGCCGCCGATCACGCCCTTCTCCGCCAGCGCATCGACCACGCCTTGCGCGTGCTTGGGCAGCTTCACCGCAATCTCGTTGAAGAAGCGCTTGGTCAGCACCTCGACGCCCTTCACCGCGGCCAGCGCATCGGCCAGCGCGATCGCCTTCTCATGATTGAGCTGCGCGAGTTGGGTGAGGCCCTTTTTGCCCAGCAGCGTCATGTGGATGGTCCACGCCAATTGGCAGAGACCGCTGTTTGTGCAGATGTTGCTCGTCGCCTTCTCGCGGCGGATATGCTGCTCGCGCGTGGAGAGCGTCAGCACGAAGCCGCGCTTGCCGTCCGCATCGATGGTTTCACCGGCGACGCGGCCCGGCATCTGCCGCACCAGCTTTTCCTTCACGCCGAACAGGCCCACATACGGCCCGCCGAAATTTAGCGCGTTGCCGATCGACTGGCCTTCGCCGCAGACGATGTCCGCGCCATAGGCGCCGCCTGGATCGATCAGGCCGAAGGCGACGCATTCGGTGAACGTCGCCACCATCAAAGCGCCCGCGCCATGCGCGGCTTCGCCGATGGCGCTCAAATCCGTCACAGTGCCGAACACATTGGGCGATTGCACGATGACGGCGGCCACATCGGCGCCCAGCGCTTTGATCACCGCCGCTTCATCATCCACCGCCGCCGGCAGTGCGATAAGTTCAAGCCCCAACGCTTCGCACGCGGTGCGCGCGGTATCGACATAGTGCGGATGCACCCCGCCGGAGAAGACGATCTTCCTCCGCTTGGTGACGCGCGCCGCCATCATCGCCGCTTCGGCGCAGGCGGTGGAGCCGTCATACATCGAGGCGTTGGCGACTTCGACATTCAGCAGCTGCGCGACTTGGCTCTGAAACTCATACAGCGCCTGCAGCGTGCCCTGCGCGATTTCCGGCTGATACGGTGTGTACGCGGTGAGAAATTCGCTGCGCTGGATCAAATGATCCACGCTGGCGGGCACGTGATGGCGATAGGCGCCCGCGCCGAGGAAAAAAGCCGTGCGGCCGGCGGGCGTGTTTTTTTCCGCCAGGCGCTGGAGGTGGCGATGCACCTCGATCTCGCCTTGCGCGCGCGGGAGATCGACCAAATCTTTCAGCAGCGCGCCTTTGGGCACATCAACGAAAAGTTCGTCCACGTTCTTGGCGCCGATGACGCTGAGCATCTGCTCGCGGTCAGCATCGGTGAGCGGCAAATAGCGCATCAAAGCCCCTTCACGTAATCGGCGTACGCGGCTTCATCCATCAGCGCGTCGATTTCGGCTTTGTTCGATGGCTTCAGCTTCACGAACCAGCCGCCGGCTTCGGGCTCGCTGTTGATGATTTCCCAGTTTTCGCCGGTGATGGCCGCGTTCGCTTCCACGATTTCGCCGGAGATCGGCGCGTACACGTCCGAAGCGGTTTTCGCGCTTTCGACCACGGCCATGTCCGCGCCCTGCGCGTACACCGCGCCGGGCGCGGGAAGCTCGGCATAGACGACATCGCCCAATTGCTCGGCGGCGTATTTGCTGATGCCGATGATGGCGACATCGCCCTCAAGGCGGACCCATTCGTGGTCTTTGGTGTAACGCGTGCTCATCTCACTTCCCCTTGCGAACGTAATTGTGCGGCACGAACGGCAGCGGCACGATGGTGGCGCTGCGCGGCGTGCCGCGGATCATCAGATCAACGACATGGCCGGGCTCTGCGTGCGCGCTTTGCACGTAGCCCATCGAGATCGGGCCGTTCAGCACGGGCGAGAAGCCCCCGCTCGTCACCACGCCAATCTGCTTGCCGTCCTTATATATCTCCACGCCCTCACGCGCCGGTGCGCGATCGTTGGGGCGGATGCCGACACGCTTGCGGTCGGCGCCGAGCTCATGCTCGCGCAGGATGCGCTTGGCGCCGGGAAAATCCTTGGCTTCGCGGCGGCGCTTCTGGATCGTCCACGCCAGATCGGCTTCGATCGGGCTGGTGGTGGGATCAAGATCGTGCCCGTAGAGGCAAAGGCCGGCTTCCAGGCGCAAGCTATCGCGCGCGCCGAGGCCGATCGGCTTTACCTCCGGATGCGCGAGCAGCTTTTCAGCAAGCTCCGTCGCGTTTTCCGCGCGCACTAGAATTTCGTAACCGTCCTCGCCGGTATAGCCGCTACGCGTCACCGTGAGGCGGCCGAAGGCGGGGAAGCGCTTCACGCTCATGAAGCTCATCTCGGCCAGCGCGGGATCAATGATCTCTGCGGCGACCTTGTAGGCGCTTGGCCCTTGCAGCGCGAGCAGGCAGCGATCATCGGCGCGCACCAGATTGGCTTCGCCCTTGGCCGCCGCCTCGATCAGCGCCCAATCCTGATGTTTGCAGCCGGCGTTGACGACGATGTAGAGATCGCCCGCAGCGCCAGGCTCAGCTGGGCGCGCGATCATCAGATCGTCGAGCACGCCGCCTTCTTCATTGGTGATCATGGTGTAGCGGACTTGCCCGGGCTTGAGGCCCTGAATATCCGCCGGGACGAGACGCTCAATGATGGCGGCCACGGCCTTGTGCGCGTCATCGCCTTCGAGCCCATGGCCCTTCGGCAGCGCGAAGAAACTTGGCCCCATGTGCGAGACGTCAAAAAGGCCGGCGTGCGCGCGCGTCCAATTGTGTTCGGGGATCAGCCCCTCGAATTGGAGCGGCATGTCATAGCCGGCGAAATCGCCGAACTTCGAGGTGCGCGCGCGCCAGAGCGCATCGAGCGGAAGCTTTTTCGGTGATCCGGTTTCGGCCATGTTTTTCCCAGGCATGCGTGGCGCACGCGCCTTCGCGCGCGGCCCCCGCTGTCCCTGGCGCCTGAGAGATTTACTCCTTCGGCGGCCGCGCTCCCTAAGTCCCTTGTCCAAGAGGGGCGGCTCTATCCAGCGTGTTCATCCCCCCGCGGTCCGGTTCCCTGAGAGTTTCCG
>DAOMPU010000351.1:0-3012 GCA_035444925.1 Terricaulis sp.
CTCCAACTTGGCCAATGCTGGAGCATGCCGGCGAGGACGCCGGCGTTCCATAGAGTTCAGCGCACGCGCGAGAACGTCACTTGCACGCCATTGCCGCTCATCGCGCCGACGAGCTGGCCTTCTTCCTCGCCCTCGCCGGGCTGGAGGATGAAATTGTCCGGCGCGTAGCCTTCGGGCGCTTCGGCCAATTCGCAGGTGATGTTGAGCACTTCGCCCGAGCGCTGGCCGCGGCAGGTTTGATGCGCGGTCAGCATGCGCGACTGGCCGTCCGCGCGCGAGATGATCAACTCGTTGGCGGTGAGGCGGATGGAATAGGCATCGCCGTTTTCGTGCGTCGCGCTCATCGCGCCGCTCATGATGACGCCGAATTGGTCGTTGCCGTAAGGCTGGCTCTGGAACGCCCAAGTGCCGGCGAAGGAATCTCCCGATTGCGCGCTCGCGGCGGGCGCGGCCAAAGCCGCCAGCGCCGCGCAGGCGGCGAACATTGCGTGTTTCATCGTCAACCTCATGGCGCGCTTTCGCGCGCGCTGCGGCGCGTGTGGTGAGCGGGGAAAGGGGCGGCATTGCGGCGAACGCCTTAGACGAGTTCCACCTCAACCGGGGCGCGCCCGGTTTCAAACGCGCGCGGCTTTTCCTTCGGCAGATCGAGCATACGCTGGATCGCCTGTTTGGCGCGCACGCGCACATCCTCGGGGATGGTCACTTCGTGCTTCATCTCCACCAGCGCGTCGTAGATGTTTTCCAGCGAGATGCGCTTCATGTGCGGGCAGAGATTGCAGGGGCGGATGAAATCCACGTCCGGCGCGGCGGCGGCCACGTTGTCGCTCATCGAGCATTCGGTGAGCAGCACCACTTTGCCCGGGCGCTTCTCCACCACGTAATCCTGCAGTGCGGCGGTCGAGCCCGCGAAGTCCGCCGCGGCCATCACGTCGGGCGGGCATTCGGGGTGCGCGAGCACCACGACGCCCGGATGCGCGGCGCGCATTTCGGCGATGTCTTCGGCGGTGAAGCGCTCATGCACTTCGCAGCGGCCTTTCCAGGCGATGATCTTGACGCCGGTCTGCGCCGCGACGTTCTTGGCGAGATATTCGTCGGGAATAAGGATCACGCGATCGGTGTTCCATTCGCGCGCCGCCCATTCCACTACGGCCGCCGCGTTCGACGACGTGCAGGTCACGTCGCTTTCGGCCTTCACCTCTGCGGACGTGTTCACGTAGGTGACGACCGGCACGCCGGGGAAGCGCTCTTTAATCAAGCGCACGTCCGCGCCCGTGATCGAAGCGGCCAGCGAGCAGCCGGCGCGCATGTCGGGGATCAGCACGGTTTTTTCCGGCGCGAGAATTTTGCTGGTCTCGGCCATGAAGTGCACGCCCGCTTGCACGATCACTTCCGCATCCGTCTCCGCCGCTTCGCGCGCGAGCTGCAGGCTGTCGCCGCGGAAATCGCCGACGCAATGGAAGATTTCGCTCGTCATGTAATTGTGCGCGAGGATCACCGCGTTCTTCTGCTTCTTGATCGCGTTGATCGCGCTGATCAGCGGCGCGTAGGCTGGCCATTCCACGGCCGGGATGACGTGCTTGACCTTCTCATAGAGCGGGGCCGTCTCGGCCGCGATTTCGGCGGTCATGGCAAGGCCGCGGCGGGCGGCGGCGTCGAGCGCGCCCCATTGGCCGTGCACCGCGCGCGGGTCGCAACCCGAACCTTCGCCGGAGGTGAGCGGAGCGTCGATAATGCGGGCCATGGGCGGCCTCCTTGCCCGAAATGGGCATATATGCTCTTACGGAGCATATATGGGGCCAACAAAACCGGAGGCAAGTGCCCCCGGGCCCCTTATGCTTCGCTTGAGCATAAGCCAGGTCAAGTTACTCTCAGGTTTCGGCTGAGGCAAGAAAAACCAGCCCGCAGCGCGCGCGTGCTGCGTGCGCGCGCGGGCTGAGCTAAGCAGGCATGGCTAAGCCTTGGAGGGCCTCAATGCGCCACGCTTTCGTTCTCGCCCTCGCTTTGGCCGTGGCTGCGTGCGCCAGCCGCCCGCCGCCGCCCCGCCCCACGCCGGTGGAAGCGCCGTTCGCGCTGGCGCCGGTGCGCTTCGCTGAAATCCCCGGCTGGCCGGAAGCCGACATGGCGCCTGCGCTGCTCGCCTTCCAGCGCTCCTGCGAGGGGCGGCGTTTACGCGCGCCGAACGCGGCGCTGCCGGGCGGGGGCCGCTATGGCGGCGTCGTCGCCGATTGGGCGCCGGCATGCGCGGCGGCGCAAAGCGTTGCGCCGGGCGGCGAGCGCGCGTTCTTTGAAGCGCACTTCGTGCCGCATCTGGTGCGCGGCTCGGGCGAGGCGCGGCTGACCTCGTATTATGAGCCAATCATCCAGGCGCGCCGCGCGCCGGACGAATATTTCTCCGCGCCGCTGCTGAAGCGGCCGGCCGACATGATCAGCGTCAATCTCGCCGCGTTTGCGGAGGCGTATGACAACGAAGCGCTGCGCGGCGCCCCGCGCGCGCTAACCGGACGCCTCGTCGGCGCCGAGGTGCAGCCTTATCCCAAGCGCGACGCCATCGCGCCCACGCCCGATCAAGCCTTCGCCTACGCGCATCCGGTGGATGTCTATAATCTGCAAATCCAAGGCTCGGGCCGCATCGCGTTTCCGGACGGCAGCGAAGCGCGCGCGGCCTATGCCGCGCAAAACGGCTATCGCTGGCGCTCCGCGCTCGGCGCATTGCGCGATAGCGGCCAGATCGAAACCGCGAGTTGGGCGAGCTTCCGCGCCTGGGCCGATCAGAACGGCGCAGACGCCACGCGCACCGCGCTCAACGCCGATCCGTCCTACGTGTTCTTCCAGGAGGAAACGATCGCCGATCCCGCCGCCGGCCCGCGCGGCGCCGCGGGCGTGCCGCTGACGCCGCTTGGCTCGATTGCGGTCGATCCCGCATATCATCCCTACGGCGCATTAGTGTTCGTGGACGGGACGTACGAAGGCGGCGCGTTCCGCCGCCTGCTGGTCGCGCAAGACACCGGCGGC
>DAOMPU010000352.1:0-2999 GCA_035444925.1 Terricaulis sp.
CGAACGTGGTGCTCTACCAGGCTGAGCTATACTCCGAGGGGGCGGCTTATAGAGCGAGCTTTGCCGGTTTGGCAATCGCTCGCGCTCAGAACCCACCTTGTTGCAGCGCGAACCAGAGCGCGCCGAGGGCGAGGGCGGCGATAATCGCCCAGCGGGCGGTTTCCGCCAGGGTGTGCACGAGGCGCCGGAACGGCGAAAACATCGAGAGCGAAAGCGTCACCAGGAAGCCGGCGCCGGCGGCCAGCCAGGCTTCAAACGCGCCCAATTGGGCGTCCAGGGCGGCGATGTAGGCGATATAGGCCATGCCCGCGCCCATCATGAAGCGCACCAGGGCTTTGAGGATGAGGCTGCCGCCAAGGCTCGGGTCGCGGCGCGGCGGCGCGGGGGCCGGCGGCGCGGCCGGCTCGGGCGGCGGCAGGGCGCGGCCTGCGCGCATGCGCCGCCAAGCCTCGGCCTCCAGCTCGGCGCGAAGCTGCTGCTCGGCCATCCATTCGTCGCTGGCTAGCGGCAGGCGCGACATGCTTCACCCTCCCTCTGGCCCTCGCTGAGCCATCACCATGCCTCGCTTGGGGAATTTCGCCAAGCGTGGGCGACATAAGGGGGTTGGGTACGGGGCATTTATCATTTTTCGATAAGAAAAGGCTGGACAAGGGCGGGTCTCCATATCATTTATCGATAAGCCGGCCCCAGACCACGTCCTTGGGCCGGGCCTGGAGGCGTTCCCTTGAAGCAATTTCTGATCACGGTAGCCGGCGTGCTGGTCGGCTTGGTGCTGTTTCTGTTCGTCGGGCCGATTTTGCTCGTGATGATGGTTTCGGCGTCGATGAAGCCGGCCCCGCAGCCGTCCAACATGGTGCTGGCGCTCGATCTGCGCGAGCCGATGACGGACCAGACCCCGAGCAACGCGTTTTCGGCCTGGGGATCGGGGCCCTCGCTGCTGACCATCGTCACCCGCATTGAAGAGGCGCGCACCGATGATCGCGTGAAGGGCATTTATGTCCGCGCCAACACGATGGGCATGGCGCCCGCGCAGGCGGAAGAAATTCGCGCCGCGCTGCAGGCGTTCCGCGCCTCGGGCAAGTTCGTGATCGCACATCTGCAAAACGACGGCGTGCGCATGTCGATGCCCGGCTACATGGCCGTGGCGGACGCCGACGAAGTGTGGCTGCAGGGCGCCAGCGAATTCATGCCCATGGGCCTCTCGGCGGAAGTGACCTTCTTCGGCCGCACGCTGCAGCGTTTCCATGCGCAGGCGCAATTCGTCACGCGCGAGGATTACAAAACCGCCGCGCATTCGCTGACGCAAACCGGCTTCACGCCCGCGCACCGCGAATCGACGCTGAGCCTTATGACCAGCCTCTATGACAACATGCTGGGCGCGATCTCGGCTGACCGTGAAATCCCCGCCGCCGATCTGCGCCGCGCGGTGGAGACGACGCCCTTCACCGGCCAACGCGCAATTGAGCTTCGCCTCGTCGATCGCCTCGGGCGTCCCGAAGAGGCGGAAGCGGCCGCCCTGGCGCGCGCTGAAAACGCCGAGACGGTGGACTTCACCGAATATCGCAGCCGTCCGCACACGGGCGGGCGCGTGATTGCTGTGGTGCAAGGCGAAGGCGCGATCGTGTCCGGCCCCGAGTCGAACGACATTTTCGGCGGCGAGTCAGTGATGCAGAGCGATAGCATCGCCCGTGCGCTGCTGGATGCCTCGGCCGATAGCGACGTGGCCGCGATCATCTTCCGCGTGTCGAGCCCCGGCGGCTCGGTGGTGGCGTCCGATCAGATCCTGGCGGCGCTGCGCACCGCGCGCGAGCGCGGCAAGACGGTGGTTGTCTCGATGGGCGATGTGGCGGCCTCCGGCGGCTATTACGTCTCGGCCGAAGCCGATGAGATCATCGCCTCGCCCTCGACCATCACCGGCTCGATCGGCGTGGTGGGCGGCAAGCTGATCTTGGGCCCCGCGTTCGATCATTATCTTTCGACCCGCACCGAAACGCTGACCGTGGGCTCGCCCATGGTGGAGATGTTCACCACCGAGCGCGGCTTCAACCAAGCTGAGCGCGCGGCGTTCGAAGGCTTCATCGACCGCGCCTATCAGGACTTCCTCGGCCTCGTCGCCGAAGGCCGCGGCATCACCCGCGAGCAGGCGCGCGAAGTGGCGCAAGGCCGGGTGTGGACGGGCGCGCAAGCGCTGGAACGGCGCCTGGTTGATCGCCTCGGCGGCTTCCAGACGGCGGTGGCGCGGGCGCGTGAACTCGCCGGCATCGACGCGGATGCGCGCGTGCAATTCCGCACCTTCCCGGCGCAGGAAAACCCGTTCGACTCGCTGGGCAAGTTCTTCGGCGTTTCCTCCGAGGCGGTGGAAGGCATGGCGCGCTTGAACGCCGTGCTCTCCGATCCGCGCCTGCAGCGCGCGATGGCCGCGATGCGCGAGGATGAAGCGGGCGTGCGCGCCGAAAGCGAGACGATCCGCGTTCAGTAATCAACGACCATAGCCTGAAGCCTCACGGCCCTCGCGCAAGCGGGGGCCGTTTTTCTTGGGCCGCCGGCGCCCTCGCCGGCGGGGATGTTTGCTTCAAAGCGCGCGCGCAAACGGGTAAAGCACATGCCGGCGAGGACGCCGGCGGTCCAAGCGCGCCGCGTTGGAGATGGAGTATTCCCGATGAAAGCCGCAAAGAAAGCGCCAGCGAAAAAAGCGGCCAAAGCCGCGCCGGCCAAGCCGCATCGAGTGTATTCGATCAGCGTCGCCAGCGTGTATCCGCACTATGTGACCAAGGCCGAGAAGAAAGGCCGCACGCAAGCGGAGGTCGATCAGATCATCCGCTGGCTGACGGGCTATACGCAAAAGGCGCTGGAGAGCCATCTCACGAAGAAAACCGCTTTCGAGGATTTCTTTGCGGCGGCGCCTAAGCTCAATCCCGCGCGCACGCTGATCACCGGCGTGATCTGCGGCGTGCGGATCGAGGAGATCGAAGAGCCGCTGATGCGCGAGCTGCGCTATC
>DAOMPU010000353.1:0-2962 GCA_035444925.1 Terricaulis sp.
CCTCCATGATCGAGAGCGCCTACGAGGACGATCAGCGCCGCGAATGCCAGCGCTCAGAGCGCGGCGTTGAGCAGGCGATGTGCTAGGCTGCGGCGGATACACACAAGGAGGGTAGGATGCGCGCGATTTTGGCGGGGCTGGCGGCTTTGGCGCTGGCTGCTTGCAGCGAGGCTGAACTGGCCGGCGCGCCTGAGGACGCCCCCGGCGGCTACACGCTTGAGGTGCGCGCCAATGGCGATGCGCAGGTTTTTCTCGTCACCGGCCCTGACGGGCGCAGCACGGCGGGTCGCGCCGCTGGCGGCGTTTCGGCGCTGATGGACACCGAGGCGGCGCGCGCCTTCACGGTGCAGCCGGAAAATGAGGAGCCGCTGCCGGAAGTGATGTCGCTGCGTTTGCCGGGGCTCAATCTCTCCATCGCCGCCGAGGGCGATACGGGCGAAGAGGGCGCGCGGGTTTCAATCAACGCAGGCGGACGCCAGGTCGAGGTGAACGCGCGCGACAACGACGCGGGCGATACTGAGCGCGCGCACGTGCGCATCACCGGCGCGAGCGAATCTGAGGCGCGCAACTTCATCGCCGAGGCCGACAAGCTTTCGCCCGAAGTGCAGTCGGAGATGCTGGCCGCCCTTGGCCTGAGCTAGAGCATATAGGCGAACGTCAAGATTGCGATCACAGCAACTGCGAATACCGCAAGCAGCGCAAGCCGCTGGGTGACGAGCCCATCGGCGTGGCGGCGCGGATCGTGGCGGCTTTCGCCCTTATCGACGTCCGGAGAATTTTGTTCCGGCATACTTCGCTAACGGGCGAACCAGCGCCAGGTTCCCGTCCCGCGCGCAGCTTGCGCAGCGGGCCGGACTAGGCTTGTTTCTTCGTCACAGAACTGATTTGCGGGGTTCCCATGAGCAAGGTTTGGCGCGCGGCGGCGTTGGCGGCGGCGTTTGCATTGGCTTCCGCGCCGGCGTCCGGCGAGGAGGGCATGTGGACCTTCGACAATATGCCCACCGCCCGCATGCAGCGCGAGCTGGGCTGGGCGCCTGATCAGCAATGGTTGAACCGCGTCATGGCGGGCGCCGCGCGCATCCCCGGCTGCTCGGCCTCGAACGTGAGCGCCGAGGGCCTGCTGCTGACCAACCATCATTGCGTGATTTCATGCGTCACCGCGCTGGCGACGGCGCAGGCGAATTACATCGAAGACGGCTTCATGGCGCGCCAGCGCACGCAGGAGCAGCGCTGCCCCGGCATGTATGCACAAGTGCTGATGGGCATCACCGATGCCACCGCGCAGATCGAAGCGGCCACCGCGGGCGTGGACGCCGAAGGCTTCGCCGCCGCACGCGACGCGGAGATCGCGCGCCTGGAAGGCGCCTGCCGCGCGGGCGAGCATTGCGAAGTGGTGACGCTCTATCAGGGCGGGCGCTACGCGCTTTATCGCTATAAGCGCTATGAGGACGTGCGCCTCGTGTTCGCGCCCGAGCACAGCGTGGCCGCGTTCGGCGGCGATCCGGACAATTTCAATTTCCCGCGCTATTGCCTCGATTTCTCGCTGCTGCGCGTTTACGAGAACGGCGCCCCGGCGGCGACGCCGGCGCATCTTTCCATGCGCTTCACGCCGCTGAGCGAGAGCGAAATCACGCTCGTCGTCGGCAATCCTGGCACGACCTCGCGCTTGCGCACCACCGCGCAGCTGGCGTTTGAGCGCGATGTCGCGCTGCCCTGGCAACTGACGAGCCTTGCTGAAGCACGCGGGCGCATTGTCGCCTATTCGCAGCAGGGGCCCGACCAGGCGCGCATCGCCTCCAGCGCGTTGCAAAGCGTCGATAACGCGTTCAAGGCGCTGTGGGGCCGGCGCACGGCGCTGGCGGATGCGGAGGGCTTTGGCCGCGTCGCCGCCGCGGAGGCGGATTTGCAGGCGCGAGTGCAGCGCAACGCCGCCTCCCAGCGCGCGACGGGCGCGGCCTGGGATGAGGTCGCCGCCGCGCAGGCGGCCTATGGCGACATCTTCTACGCCTACCAGTATCTTGAGCCGCGCGCGGGCGAGCGCTCGCTGCTGTTCGCTTATGCGCGCGATATCGTGCGCGGCGTGGCCGAGCGCGAGAAGCCCGAGTCCGAGCGCCTCTTGCGCTATGCGCAATCGCGCTTGCCGGCGATCGAGCGAGGCATCGTCACCGCGCGCCCGGTGACGCCCGCGTTTGAGCAGATCCACCTGGAACTCTGGCTTTCCAAGATGCGCGAAATGCTGACGGTGGATCACCCGATCGTGCAGCGCGTGCTGGGCCGCGAGAGCCCGGAGGCGCTGGCAGCGCGCCTGGCGCAATCGCGCCTGGCCGATCCGGCTTTCCGCCGTGCGCTCTGGGAGGGAGGCGCCGCCGCTGTCGCCGCGTCGGACGATCCGATGATCGTGTTCGTGCGCGCCTGGGATGAAGATGCGCGCGCGCTGCGCACGCAATACGTCACGACGATCGAAGGCCCGATTGCGCGTGCGCAGGAGCGCATCGCCCGCGCGCGCTTCCAAGCATTCGGCACGAACCTCTATCCCGACGCTACCTTCAGCCCGCGCGTTTCCTACGGGCGCGTCGAGGGCTGGAACGAAGGCGGGCGTGTGATCCCGTCTTTCACCTACGCGCGCGGCATCTATGAGCGCGCCACCGGCCAGGCGCCGTACGCGCTGCCGCAGAGCTGGCGCGACGCGCGCGCGCGCATCGATGGCGATGTGATCTTCAACGTCTCCACCAGCCACGACGTGATCGGCGGCAATTCCGGCAGCCCGCTGCTGGACCGCGAAGGCCGCGTCGTCGGCGCGGTGTTCGACGGCAACATCCACTCGCTCGGCGGCGAATATTTCTATGATGGAGAGCTGAACCGCACGGTCACCGTGGCGTCCACCGCGATCCGTTTAGCGCTGGGGGACGTATATCGCATGGACGCGCTGGTGGCGGAGCTGGAAGGGCGCTGATCCTTGGAC
>DAOMPU010000354.1:0-2930 GCA_035444925.1 Terricaulis sp.
GCGCCAATGGCGCGGCGGGCGCGCGCGCCAAACCGCGGCGATGGTGCGCTGCTGGCCTTCCGGATTGGTGTTCGCGTAAGCGGGGCCGGCTTCAAACAGGCGCGCGTCGTCAAATCCGCGATCGGCGTTCTTCTGCGCGGCGACCAGCAGAAGCGGCAGCGCGGACGGGCGCATGCAATCGAGATCGGAGGCGATCGGGTTCGCCACCAGCATATCCTCCCCGCCGCCGCCGAAGGCTTGCGCATGCGCGCGCGGGCAGAAGCTCCAGGTCACGGCTTCAAGATAGCCCAGCGAAGCAGCCGCGCGGCGCGCGAGGCGCGTGCGGCTTTCGCCGACGCTCGCGGGCGGGGCGCGGAAGCCCTCAGCGCGCGGCGGCGCGAGGATCGGCATTTTGTCGAAGCCTTCGATGCGCGCGTCCTCTTCGACGCGATCGGCGGCGCCTTCGACGTCGCGGCGCCAGGTTGGCGGCTGCACGATCAGCTTCTTCGAGCTTTGGCCTTCTGCGTTCGTCTCAAAGCCGAGGTCTTTCAGGATCGCGCGCACGCGCGTGGGCTTCACGTCAATGCCGGCGAGCTGACGCACGCGATCGGGATCGAAGGTGATTGGCGCGGGCGGCGCGGGCGGTTCGCCGGCCACCTGCACTTCGCTGGGCTCGCCGCCGCAGAGATCGAGGATAAGGCGCGTGGCGAGTTCGATGCCCGGCACGACGAATGCGGAATCGACGCCGCGCGCGAAGCGATATTGCGCGTCGGTTGTGAGCGTGAGCGCGCGGCCGGTCTGGTGCGTGATCTCCGCGTCGAACAGCGCGCATTCGAGCAGAACGTCGGTGGTGGTTTCGCTGACCTTGGAGAGTTCGCCACCGATCACGCCACCGAGGCCCTGCACGTTCTCATCGTCGGCGATGACGCACATGGCAGGCGTAACGTCATAGACGTTGCCGTTCAGCGCCATGCACGTCTCGCCTTCGCGGCCCATGCGCGCGCGCAGCGTGCCTTTGAGCTTGGCGGCGTCATAGACGTGCGCGGGGCGATTGCGGTCGTGCGTCAGCAGGTTGGTGATGTCCACCAAAGCGCTGATCGGCTTTTGGCCGATGGCGCGCAGGCGCTGTTGCAGCCACGCGGGCGACGGGCCGTTCTTGACGCCGCGAATGTAGCGGCTGGCGAACATCGGGCAGGCGCGCGTGTCCTCAGTTGTGACTTTTTGTGGCGACGGGAAGCGGCCGGGCACGGGCAGGATCGGCTTCGTCGTTTGCTTGCCAACGCCCGCCGCGGCGAGATCGCGCGCGATGCCGGCAACGCCAAGCCAATCGGGGCGATTGGGCGTGACTTCGATATCGATCACCGGATCGTTGAGGCCGAGCGCCTCGGCGAGCGGGGTGCCGACTTTGAGATCGGGGTCGAGTTCGAGGATGCCGTCGGCGTCCGTATCGAGTTCAAGCTCGGCGCCCGAGCAAAGCATACCGTTGGAGACAACGCCGCGCACGGGCTTGGGCTCAAGCGTGATGCCGCTGCCTGGAATGGTCGTGCCGATCGGCGCGAACGCGGTGACGAGGCCCGCGCGCGCATTGGGCGCGCCACAGACGATTTCGAGTTGGCCGAGCGCGGTTTCGACTTGGCAGACTTGCAGCTTATCGGCGTTCGGGTGCTTCGCGGCGCTGATGACGCGCGCGACCGTGAACGCGCCGAGCTTGGCGCCCGCATCTTCCACGCCTTCGACCTCAAGCCCGGTCATGGTCATGGTTTCGACGATGGCGTCGATGCTCGCATCGGTGGCGAGATGCTCTTTGAGCCAGGAGAGCGTGAATTTCATCTCAGTTCTCTAAACTATAGAGGTCAACGACCTCGCCCGTCAGCGAGCGGCGCCAAACGATACTGCGCGGTGCATATTCGGGCGGATAGCGAAGAATCTCTTCAAACGTTTCTTCCCACGTATCCCAATGCGGCGACTCTTCGCCCGCGGCATCAACATCCGAAATGACAAACAACCAGCCTGAAACCGTGCCAGGCAAATCGGTGGGCGTCACCGGGCGTTCTTGCTTGATGTAGAGTCGGCGCCGAGGCGACCCCTCGGAATCGGCGACGAACGCATTCGCTTTCCAGTCCGAAGAGAGCATCAGCACGCTCCCCTTTTTTTCGTCATTCCGGACGCGCGGAGCGCGATCCGGAACCCAGGGAGTGACAAAGCGCAGTGCGTTTGCCCCTGGGTTCCGGGTTCTTCGCTGCGCGAAGCCCCGGAATGACGAAGTGAGAAAGTGCGCATAACTAGCCGACGCCTTGCGCCAGACCCGGCAGCAAGTATGGCGAGAAGCCGTAGTGCTTCAGCCAGCGCGTGTCGGCGGCGAAGAAGTCGCGCAGGTCGGGCATGCCGTATTTCAGCATGGCGAGGCGATCCACGCCCATGCCGAAGGCGTAGCCTTGGTATTTTTCGGGATCGATGCCGCAATTGGCGAGCACGTTCGGGTGCACCATGCCGCTACCCAGGATTTCCAGCCAATCATCGCCCTGGCCGATCTTGATCTGGCCGCCGCTGCGGTCGCAGCCGACATCGACTTCCGCGCTCGGTTCGGTGAACGGAAAATGATGCGGGCGGAAGCGCAGGCGCACGTCGTCCACTTCGAAATACGCTTTGATCGCGGCGATCAGCACGCTTTTGAGATCGGCCATGCTCGTCGTCTCGTCGATGACGAGGCCTTCGATCTGGTGAAACATCGGCGTGTGCGTGGCGTCGCTATCCTTCCTGAAGGTCCGGCCCATGCAAATCATGCGGATCGGCGGCTTCTGCTTCAGCATCGTGCGCACCTGCACCGGCGAGGTGTGCGTGCGCAGCACTTTGCGCTGACCTTGCTCATCGGTCGCGTTCATGAAGAACGTGTCGTGCGTTTCGCGCGCGGGGTGCTTGGGCGGGAAATTGAGCGCGGTGAAATTGTTGAA
>DAOMPU010000355.1:0-2914 GCA_035444925.1 Terricaulis sp.
ATCGACAGGATCGTGGGCGGGCGGCTAGTAAGGTCGGCCATGGCAGGCAAATCTCGCCTGCGTCGCGCAATCGAGCAAGTGATGAGCACAATCCGCCCGCGCCGTTCCTGCCTCTATATGCCTGGCGCCAACGCGAAGGCGCTGGAGAAGGCCAAAACTTTACCGGCGGACGCGCTGCTGCTCGATCTGGAGGATTCGGTCGCGCCCGAATCCAAAGAAAGCGCACGCGAGGCTGTGGCCGCCGCCGTGCAGGCCGGCGGCTATGGCAAGCGCGAGGTGATCGTGCGCGTCAACGCGCTCTCCACCCCCTGGGGGCGGGACGATATCCGCGCCGCCTGCGCCGCGGGGCCCGACGGCGTGCTCGCGCCGAAGGTGGAAAGCGCCGAGGATGTGGCCGCGCTCGACGATGCGCTGACCGAAGCGGGGCTCAAGGATGAAGCCACGCTCTGGGTGATGATCGAAACGCCGCGCGCGTTCCTCAACATCGCCGAAATCGCCGCCGCCGCGAAAGCCACGCGCCTCGCCGCGTTCGTGCTGGGCCTCAACGACTACGCGAAGGAAACCCGCGCCCGCGCCGTGCCGGGGCGCGCGCCGTTTCACTACGCGCTGGGCGCCGCTATCGCCGCCGCCCGCGCCGCGGGGCTCACCGCGATCGACGGCGTCTATAACGACATCGGCGATCAGCGCGGCTTCGAAGATGAGTGCAAGCAGGGGCTCGAGTTCGGCTTTGACGGCAAAACCTTGATCCACCCCAGCCAGATCGAAACCTGCAACCTGATCTTCGCGCCAAGCCCCGATGAAATCGCTCGCGCCCGCGCCGTGATTGAAGCGTTCGCGGCTCCGGAAAACGCCGGCAAAGGCGTGCTCAAGGTCGATGGAAAAATGACCGAGCTGCTGCACCTGGAAGAAGCCCGCCGCGTGGTGGCGGTGGCGGAGGCGATCGGCGCGCAATAGCGCGCCGCTTTGCCTCATGGGTGCGCTGGTGAAGTCAGCTTAGAATCGCGCATGCGCTGGGAAGCCGCCGCCGCGCCGGATGTTATGCAGGATTTGATCCTGTTCGACGGTGACTGCGTGCTCTGCTCACGCGCCGCACACTTTGTGCATCGGCGCGATCCGGCGCAGCGTTTCAAATTCGTCGCCATTCAGTCGGAATATGGCCGCGCACTCGCCGCGCGCTTCGGCGTGAATGCGGATGCGCCCGAAACGAACGCCGCGATCATTGCTGGGATCGCTTATTTCAAGGCGGATGCCGCGCTTGAGGTGCTGGCGTGCTTGCCCGGCGGGGGCTGGGCGCGTCTCGCCAAGCTGGCGCCGCGCACGGTGCGCAACTGGATTTACGATCGCATCGCCCGAAACCGTTATCGCTGGTTCGGCCGGCGCGAAAGCTGCTGGGTGGACGATGCGGCGCTGAAGCAGCGTATTGTGGAGCGTGCGCCGTGAAGCGGGTGCTGATCGTCGGCGGCGCAGGCGTGTTCGGGCGGCGGCTTGCGGAGGGCCTGCGCGCCACAACGGACGCGCACCTCATTCTCGCTGGCCGTTCGCATGCGCGCGCGGAAACGGCGCGGGCCGCATGCGACGCGCATGAAGCGGCCGCACTTGATCGCGCGCGCGTTGACACAAAGGCGCTGCGCGCGCTCAAAGCGGACCTCGTGATCGATGCGGCGGGCCCCTTTCAAGGCGCCGATCTGCGCTTCGCCCGCGCCGTGATCGAAGCGGGTGCGCACTATCTCGATCTTGCGGACGCACGCGATTTCGTGGCCGCGTTTCCCGCGCTGAACGCGCTGGCGCGTGAACGCGGCGTCGCGGCGATCACCGGCGCCAGCTCCACGCCCGCGCTGACGCATGCCGTGCTCGATCATCTCGTCACCGGCTGGCGGCGGATTGATCGGGTGCGCGCCGGCATTGCGCCCGCCACGAAGATGGAGCGCGGCCCCGCGGTGATGCGCGCCATCCTTTCATGGACGGGCGCGCCGGTGCGCGTGTTTGAAAACGGCGCGTGGCGCGCGCGCGCGGGCTGGTCCGATTGCGGGTTTATTGACGTGCCGATGCTGGGGCGTCGGCGCTTCGCGCTGGCCGATACGCCTGACCTTGACCTCATGCCCGAACGCTTTGCCTCGCGCGATGCTGCGCTATTTATGGCGGGGCTTGAATTGCCGCTGATGCAGCGCGGGATGGAGGCGCTCGCGGCGCTGCGCCGCGGGGGCGCGTTGCGCGATCTCATATTTTTGGCCGCGCCGCTTCGGCGGATCGGCGCGATGTTGACGCCGTTCGGCTCCGATCGGGGCGGCATGATTGTCGAAGCGTCGGGCCGCGACGGCGATGATCGCCCTGTGCTGGCGCGTTGGAGCATGTTCGCGCCCGATGGCCTCGGGCCCTACACGCCAACCTTCGCTGCGCTCGCGCTGGCGCAGCGTTTCATTGCGGGCGCGCCGCCGCCCTTGGGCGCGCAGGCTTGCGTCGGCATGTTGAGCCTGGAGGATTTCGCGCCATTCTTCGCACGTCACGGCTTCACCACGCAGATTGATCGAGAGCCGGCGCCGTCTCCGTTCGAGGCGGCCTTGGGCGAGGCGTTCGCGGCGCTGCCCGCTTCCGTGCAAGCGGCGCACCGTGCCGGCCCGGTTGCACGCTTTAGCGGCACGGCGGCCGTTGAAGGCGCGGCGGCGCCGCTGGGCAAAGCGCTGGCCGCGCTGTTTGGCTTTCCGGCCGCGCAAGAGCAACTCCCCGTGCGCGTGACCAAACGCCATGACGGGAAGGTCGAAGCTTGGACGCGCCAGTTCGGTGGGCGGATCATGCGCAGCCGGCTGCGCAAGCTTGGCCCCGGCCGCGTGCGCGAGAGCTTCGGGCCATTTCATTTTGACATGGCCGTCAGCGCGAGCGCGGAAGGGCTGGTGATGGAGGTGGTCGGCTGGAAGCT
>DAOMPU010000356.1:0-1892 GCA_035444925.1 Terricaulis sp.
GCGCCATCGACCCGTGGGCCGGCGCCAAGAAGGCCGGCGTGCCCTTATCGACGCAAGCGTCAGACGCCGCGGACTCTGTCACGCTCACTGCGGTCGTGGGTTATGGCTCGCCCTTGATTGGGCGCCCGATCGACACGGTGAAGTGGGACACCAACGGCGCGGTCAGCGTCATCGCCGGCGGGCGGCGCGCGGCCAGCTTGCGGCAACCGCTCTCGCGCTTGCGCATCGAGGCGGGCGATCAAATGGCGCTGCATGGCTCGGCCGAGCAGATCGCCATTTTCGCCCGCTACGCGCGCCTCCTCGAAATCGGGCGCCGCGCCACGGCGCGCGTGGATGCGATGCGCGCGGGCATCGTGCTCGGGATTTACGGCGCCGCCGTGCTCGCCTCGGTGGCGTTTTCGATCCCGACCGCCTTTTCCTTCGCCGCCGCCGCCGCCGGCATCGCCGCCATGCGCTTTCTGCCGCCGAAGGAAATTTACTCGTCGGTCGATTGGTCCATCATCGTTTTGATCGGCGCCATGATCCCGGTAGGGCAGAGCTTTCAAGCCAGCGGCGCCGCGCAGATGTTCGCCGCAGGCCTTGCCGACATGCTGCAGGGCGCGCCGCTGTTCTGGGCCGCGGCCGCCATGGTCAGCGCCACCATGCTGCTCTCGATCTTTCTCAATAACGTCGCCACGGCGATCATCATGGGCCAGATCGCCATTTCCGTTTCCGACGGGATCGGCGTCTCGGCGGACGCGCTGCTGATCGCCGTGCTGATCGGCGCCTCGTCGGATTTCCTCACGCCGATCGGCCACCAGAACAACATGCTGGTGATGGGCCCGGGCGGGTACCGCTTCACCGATTACGCCCGTTTGGGCGCGCCCGTGGCGCTGATCGTGGTTCTTGTCGCAGCCAAAATGATCGAATGGGGTTTCGCCGGTTGACGCGAGGCGCCGACTCACGGCGCGAAGGTTAAATGGCCGATTCCGCACGCCCCAAGCCCGCTCCGCTCCGCGCCGCCATAATCTATGATTTCGATGGCACGCTCGCGCGCGGCAATCTGCAAGAACGCAGCTTCATCCCCGATATCGCCGGCATGAGCCATCCCGATTTCTGGATGGAGGTGAAGCGCCTCGCCAAGGCCGAGGATGCGGATGAAATCCTGGTTTACATGCACCTCATGCTCGATCGCGCGCGCGCGGCGGGCCATCCGGTCACGCGCAAGCAATTGCAGGAGACCGGCGCCGATCCCGATTTCTTCGACGGCCTCGACCATTGGTTCGACCGGATCGATGCGTTCGCCGACGATATCGGCCTTCAGCTCGATCATTACGTCGTCTCCTCCGGCATCTATGAGATGATCGAAGGGTGCCGCCTGTTCGGCCGCTTCCGCCAAGTGTTCGCCTCGCGCTTTTTGTATGACAAGAACGGCGAAGCGAAATGGCCGAGCGTGGCCATCAATTACACGACGAAAACGCAATTTCTTTTCCGCATCAATAAAGGCATCGACAACGTCCACGATACCGAAGCGGTCAATCGCTGGATGCACGAAGATGCGCGCCTGCCGTTCGAGCGCATGATCTTCATCGGCGATGGCGATACCGACATCCCCTCGATGAAGATGGTGACCAGCCAAGGCGGCTGCGCCATCGCGGTGCTCGATCCCTATCAATGGACCGAGCCGCGCAGCCTCGACAAAGTCTCGCGCCTGATCGCGGAGGATCGCGTCAGCTTCGTCGCGCCCGCCGACTATCTGCCCAAAAGCCAGCTCGACGTGATCGTCAAAGGCGCCCTCGGCCGCATCGCCTTGCGAGCGGGGCTGAAGGTGGCGGGGTAGGCGGCAACGCAGCTCCGCGAACGCCGTTTTCGTCCTCCCCCGCTAGCGGGAGGTGGCGCGTGCGTTAGCACGC
>DAOMPU010000356.1:1902-2904 GCA_035444925.1 Terricaulis sp.
GACGGACGGCTGCGCGTGTCAATCCCCAAAGCCCGGAGGGGCGAGTGCGAAGCGAGCAAGCGCAGGCGCCGCCCCCTCAGTCTGCTTCGCAGACAGCTCCCTTATCGGGGGAGCACGGGCCTCAAACCTTTGTGTATCTGCTCCCGGCGAAAAGCAGGGATAGACGCCCGCTCTATCCAGCAGAACACCCGGCTCTCCTCCCCCTTGCGGGGAGGAGTTGGAGGTGGGGCGCAAATGCATGCGATCACCGGCGCAATATGCAGCGCCGGCGCGGCCTCAGCTTCCCACCGGCTCCGGCTCTTCGGCGCGGCGGGTGATCGAGCTCACCGGGAAGCGGCGCTGCGGCTCGCCGCCGATGATCTCGACGCCAAGGCCGTTGCCCACGCAAATCCAGCCGGTGGAGGAGCGAATGGCGATGGCTTGCGTCCAATCCAGATCGCGCGCGTTCCAATCGGTCGTGAAAATGTAATGCCGCCCGCGCGCGCGCACGTCGATATTGTGATCGTCGATCACGCCGTAGCCGAAAATGTCGTCATTGCGGAAGCAATCCTGGGCCGGCGCGGTGGTGGAGGCGTGCGTGTCGCTTGCGCCGGAACTGGAGCAGGCGGTGAGCGCCAGCGCGGCGGCGGCGAGCAGGAGGGGGCGCAGCATGTGATTTCTCCTCATGGGTTGGTTCAAGTATGGCGCGCCCGCGCCAAAAGGCGAGTGGGGGCGGGGCGTTGACGCGGGCCCAAAGGGCGTCCTACGCCATCAACAATGAGTGAGATCGATTGGCCAGAGGTGCGCGGCAAGCTGTTGCTGCGCGAGAAGCTCGCGCCCTTCACCTGGTTTCGCGTCGGCGGGCCGGCGGACGCGGTGTTCATCCCAGCCGATTCCGAGGATTTGAGCGCCTTTCTGCGCGCGCTGCCGCAGGAGGTTCCTGTCACAATCTTGGGTGTCGGCTCGAACGTCATCATTCGCGACGGCGGCGTCGAAGGCGTCGTCATTCGTTTGGCGGGGCGC
>DAOMPU010000357.1:0-2897 GCA_035444925.1 Terricaulis sp.
GTTCGTTCCTCATGCCACCTCCAGCTCGTCCCGTATGGACTGGGCAAATCCGGCTCGCGCTCGTGGCGCTGCCGGTGAAGCTCTACTCAGCCTTGGATTCCAAGGAGAAGATTTCGTTCAACCAGATTCACGAGCCGTCCAAGCAGCGCATCCGCTACGAGAAGGTCGCGCCTGGCATCGGCCCGGTCGATAAGGACGACATCGTCAAGGGCTACGAATTCTCCAAGGGCCGCTACGTGCTCTTCTCGGACGATGAATTCGCCGCGCTCAAGATCGACTCGAAGAAGACGCTGGACATGATCCAGTTCGCTCCGGCCGAGACGATCGACCCGGTCTATTTCGACAAACCCTATTACGCCCTGCCCGACGGCAAGATGGCAGATGAGCCGTACCGCGTCGTGCTGGAAGCCTTGCGCAAAACCAAGACGATCGGCCTTGGCCAGATCACCATGCGCGGGCGCTCCTACATTGCGGCGGTGAAGCCGTACGAGGATGGCCTCATGGTCGAGACGCTGCACTACGCCGAGGAGCTGCGCAGCGCCAAAGCCTTCTTCGACGAAATCCCGAGCGGCAAGCTGGATGCCGACCTGATCGATCTCGCCGAGGAGCTGATCAATCGCAAGAAGGCCAAGTTCGACGCGACGAAATTCGAAGACGAATATTCCATCGCCATCGAGCGCCTGGTGAAGAAGAAGATCGAACGCCACGGCGAATTGGTGCTGGAAGACCAGGAAGAGCCTTCGCCCGATTACGGCGACAATGTCGTCTCCCTGGTCGATGCGCTGAAAAAGTCGCTGTCCAAAAAATCGCCCAAGGTGGCGAACGAGGAAGCGCCGGCGCCGAAGCGCCGCGCCGCGGCCGAGCGCACGAAGACGCCCCGCGCCAAGGCGCCTGCGAAAAAGGCCGCGCCCAAGCGGGCGAAGAAATAGCGTGAGCCGTGGCGCGCAAGCCGACTAAGCCCGCCGCCACAATCGGCGATCTTGCGGAATATAATCGCAAGCGCGATTTCAAGCGCACAAGCGAGCCTGCACCCGGCAAGCTGAAAAGCGCCGGCGGCATGTTCGTGGTGCAAAAGCACGCGGCCACGCGCCTGCACTATGATTTCCGCCTGGAGCACAAGGGCGTCTTGATGAGCTGGGCGGTGCCGCAAGGCCCCTCGCTCGATCCTTCGATCAAGCGCCTCGCCATGCGCACGGAAAATCACCCGCTCGAATACGGCGCGTTCGAGGGAATCATTCCCAAAGGCGAGTACGGCGCCGGCGCCGTGATCATCTGGGATGACGGCAAAGTGCGGTGGCTGCTCGATCCCGACCAAGGCATGGCCAAGGGCGAGCTGAAATTCGTGCTCGCGGGCGAGCGCCTGCAGGGCGAGTTTCACATGGTGAAAATCAAGCCGCGCGAAGGCGAACGCGGCGAGCCATGGCTCTTGTTCAAATCTAAAGATGCTTACGCCGGCAAGGATGACCCGACGCGCGCGATCACCAGCATCAAGACCGGGCGCACGGTGGAGGATTTGAAAGCCAAGGGCGGGCGCGTGTGGAGCAAGGGCGGCGAGCGCGCGCCGATGGCCAAGGCGCCGGCGCTCGCGTTCGTGGAGCCGATGCTCTGCACGCCCGCCGAAGCCGCACCCAGGGGAGATCAATGGCTGCACGAGATCAAGTATGACGGCTATCGCCTGCAAGCGGCGGTCAGCGGCGCCGCCGTGCGGCTCTACACGCGCACCGGCCTCGATTGGACCGGCAAGTTCACGCAAATCGCACAGGCGCTCGGCGCGCTGAATCTCAAGGACGCATTGATCGACGGCGAAGCCGCCGTCGCGGATGCGCAAGGCCGCACCGATTTCGGCGCGTTGCAGCGCTCGCTGGAAAATGGCGACGCCAAGGGCGTCAGCTTCTTCGCGTTCGATCTTCTGTTTGAAGCCGGCAAGGATTTGCGCAAGCAGCCGCTCAGCGAACGCAAGGCGCGGCTTGAGAAGGCGTTGAAGGCGGCCAAGGCGCCGATCCGGCTTTCGCCCGTGATCGAAGGCAACGGCCCCGCCGTGTTCGAAGCCTTCGCCGCCAAGGGCTTTGAGGGCGTGGTTTCCAAAAAGGCAGGCAGCCCCTACCGCGCCGGGCGCGCGCAGAGCTGGCTCAAGATCAAGGCGATCAATCAAAGCGAGTTCGTGATCGTCGGCTATCAGCCTTCGCTGAAAGGCCGCGCCTTCGCGGCGCTGATGCTGGGCGAGCGGGTGAAGGGAAAGCTGGTGTATCGCGGCAATGTCGGCACGGGGTTCAGCGATAAGGCGCTGGCCTCGCTCTCGGCGCAGCTGGCCAAGCTTGCGCGCGCCAAGCCGGCGCTCGACGTGCCGCGCGAGGCGGCGCGCGGCGCCAAATGGGTGGAACCCAAGCTCGTCGCGCAGGTTAAGTACGCACAGCTCACCAGCGAAGGCGCCGTGCGCCATGGCGTTTTCCTTGGCCTGCGCGGCGATAAATCAGCCATGGACGTGAACGCGGAAACTGAACGCGCCGCCCCCAAGCTCAGCATCAAGCTGACCAATCCCGATCGCGTGCTGTTTCCGGAAGCCGACATCACCAAGGCCGAATACGCCGCCTACCTCGAAGCCGCCGCGGCGCGGATGGGGCCGCACGTGTTTGGCCGCCCGCTCAGCCTCGTGCGCACGCCTGACGGCGTAGGCGGGCAGCAATTTTTTCAAAAGCACGCGATGGCCGGCGCGCCGAAAGAGCTGAAGACCATCCCGATCAAGGACGATGAAGGCAAAGCCGAAGACTACATCACCGTCACGAACGCCGCCGGCCTTGCCGCCTGCGCGCAGATGAGCGCGGTGGAGCTGCACATCTGGGGGGCGCGTAACGACGAACTCGATAAGCCCGATCGCCTCGTGTTCGATCTCGATCCCG
>DAOMPU010000358.1:0-2860 GCA_035444925.1 Terricaulis sp.
CCTGGCGGGTGTGGGCGCCCATGTCCGCCACCAGCGCGCGGAACACCTCCTCCTTGGATTTGAAATAGACGTAGAAGGTGCCGAGCCCGACGCCGGCGCGCTGGGTGATGTTGGAGATCGCGGTCTCGTGGTAGCCGCGCGCGCCGAACTCCTCGCCTGCGGCATCCAGCAACCGCCTCAAGGTGCGCCTTCCGCGCTCGGTTTTGGGGCCAGGACGCTCGTCGGATGCGTCAGCGGCAGAACCTGAATATTGACTCATGTTTCAAGTCTCCGCTAAAGTGCGTCGCAAGACAACAAAAATCCGCCCGAAACAAGGGCGGAGGGGGAAGCGCCGGGCATGCCCGCACACGTGCTCAGAGATGGAGCGGCAATGGCTTACGCCGATGAAGGCGTCGGCGCGCCCATTCTGCTGATCCACGGCTGGGCCGCCCATGGCGGGTTTTTCCAGGATTTGGCCGCCCGCCTGGCGCGCGGGCGGCGCGTGCTCACACTGACCCTGCGGGGTCATCTGGGCTCTGAAGCAGGCCAAGCGCCCCTCACGATTGAAACGCTGGGCGAGGATATCGCGGAATTCGTCGAAGCGCTCGACCTAAAGGCGGTGACGGCGCTCGGCTGGTCGATGGGGGCGATGGCGCTTTGGTCGGCAGCGGCGCGGCTGGAGGGCCGGCTTGAGGCGATCATCGTCGAAGAGATGGCGCCTAAGCTGACCAATGATTCCGATTGGCGCGTGGGCCTGGCCGGCGGTTACGGCGCCAGCGACGTCGCCGCCACTTTGGCCGAAATCGAAGCCGATTGGCCCGCCTACGTCACCCGCTTCGCCCCGCGCATGTTCGCGCCCGACGCGCGCGCCGCCAAGCCCGAGCTGATCGAGTGGGCGCGCGCGGAGATGTCGAACAACGACGCGCGCGCGATGGCTTCTTACTGGGCCTCGATGGCCGCGCAGGATTTTCGCGGGCGTTTGCCGGCGATCGAAACGCCGATGCTCGTGCTGCACGGCGCGGAAAGCCAAGTCTATCCCGACGGCGCCACCGCGTTCGTCGCCAGCGCAGCGCCGCACGGCGCGCATGTCTCCATTCCCGGCGCCGGCCACGTGCCGCACCTCGAAGCGCCGGATTTTTTCTTTCAACAGATCGAGGCCTTCACCCGCACAACGCGGCGGCCCGAAACGAGGAGCGGAGGAGCATCCCCATGAAGCGGTTTGGCCATACGGCGCGCTATGCGCTTTTGTTTGCGAGCGTGTGCGCGGCGCCTTTTGCGTTCACCTCCCCCGCGCTGGCGCAAGACAGCGTGTCAGCGGCCGATGAAGACGCCATCGTCGTCACCGCGCGCCGCCGCGCGGAAAATCTGCAGGACGTGCCGATCGCCATCACCGTGCAATCGGCCGAGCAGCTCGAAAATCGCGGCGCTTCCGACATCACCGTTCTCAACCAATCGGTGCCGAACGCCACTGTGCAGGTGGCGCGCGGCTCCAACTCCACGCTGATCGCGTTCATCCGCGGCGTCGGCCAGCAGGATCCGCTCTGGGGCTTTGAGCCAGGCGTGGGCCTTTATGTCGATGACGTCTATATCGCCCGCCCGCAGGCCGCGGTGCTGGACATTTTCGATATCGAGCGCATCGAAGTGCTGCGCGGGCCCCAAGGCACGCTCTATGGCCGCAACACGATCGGCGGTGCGGTGCGCTACGTCACGCGGTTGATGGACAACGACCAGCCGCACCTGACGGCGCGCGTCAATTACGGCTCCTACAACCAGCTTGACGGCATCTTCTCGGGCTCGCTGCCGCTCGGTGAGAATTTCGTCATCGGCGGGGCGCTCGCGCTCTATAGCCGCGACGGGTACGGCACGAACCTCAACACCGGCAACGAGCACTACAACAAGGACGTGGACGCCTACCGCGTGAGCGCACAATGGACGCCCACCGACAGCCTCACCATCCGCTTCAGCGCCGATGGCGTGGACGACGACTCAAACGCCCGTCACGGCCATCGCTTGCTGCCGTGGGCGCCGGGCGGGGCGGTTTATGATCCCCCGTCGAACATCTATGATACGCGCGCGGGCGCGGGCGACCGCAACCATGTTGAAACGCGCGGCCAGGCGCTGCACGTGGATTGGGAAATCAGCGATGCGCTGACGTTCCGCTCGATCTCGGCATGGCGCAACGGGGAAACCCGCGGCAACATCGATTTCGACAACACCCCGAACCCGACGCTCGACATCCCCGCCTATTACGCGGACGAGCAATTCAGCCAGGAATTCCAATTCCTGTTTGACGCCGGCCGCGTGCAGGGCGTCGCGGGCGTCTATTACATGGATGCGATGGCCGAAGGCGCGTTCGACACCGTGCTGGGCAATTACCTGACCGCGCTTGGCGGGGTGAGCATTCTTTCCGAAGGCCGCGTCGATACCGAATCGGTGGCCGCGTTCGCCGATGTCAGCATCGACATCCTCGACAGCCTCGCGCTTTCGATCGGCGGGCGCTGGACGCGCGACGAAAAGGACGCGCGCGTGCTGCGCCAAACCTTCCTCGGCGTCCGCTCGCCCTTCTTCGGCAATTCGAGCGCGATCCTGTTCGCCACCAACACCAACTACACCAACAACGCGACGTTCGAGGAATTCACCCCGCGCGTCAGCCTGACGTGGAAGCCGATCGATGAAATCTCGATCTACGGCTCCTATAGCCAAGGCTTCAAATCCGGCGGCTTCGACATGCGCGGCGACGCGGCCGCCACGCCCAACACCGTGAACGGCTACCAGCCGGAATTCGTGGACACCTACGAATTGGGCTTCCATTCGGGCTTCATGCAAGGGCGCGTGAATGTCAGCGGCGCGGTGTTCTTCTCTGAATACACCGACATGCAGA
>DAOMPU010000359.1:0-2845 GCA_035444925.1 Terricaulis sp.
TCGATCAGCCGGCGCATGCGCTCGGCCTGCAGCTGCATCATCTTGAGAAAGCGCTCGCGCCCGGCCGCATCGTCGCGCGCGGGGCCGGCGATCGTCTCGATCAGCAGCGTGAGCGAGGCGAGCGGGGTGCGCAGCTCGTGGCTGGCGTTGGCGAGGAAATCGGCGCGCATGCGCTCGGTGCTGATGCGCGCGGTTTGATCGTGAAACACCAGCATCGCCGCGCGATCGGCCCCCCAGGCCACCGGCGCGATGGTGCAGCGCGTGTGGCGCTCCACCTGGGTCGAGGTTTCATACTCCACCACGCGCGTGGCGCTGTCATGCAGCGCGGCCTGCACGCCTTCGAGCACGTCGGGGTGGCGCAGGATCGAGGTGAGGAATTGCCCGCGCGCTTCAAACTGCATCTGCCGGCGCGCGGCGGCGTTGGAGCTGACGATGCGCCCCTCCGCATCCACCAGCAGCGCCGGATCGGGCAGCGCTTCCAGCAGCGGCGCCAACTCGGCCAGGCCAACCACCTCAAGCTGCTGGGCCTTCTCAGGGATAACAAAACGCCGCGCCTCGCGCGCGGCCCAGAAGGACGCCGCCGCCGCCGCCACCATCAGCACGGCCGCCCAAGGGCTAGAGGCGAACGCTGACAGCGCGGCCAGCACCGCCAGCGCGCCCGCGGCCCAGGCCACCGCCGGCGCCCGGTTCAATCGCCCGCGCATGGCCGACCAATGGATCATCAAGCGCAGCTAGGCCGGCCCGCAAACAAGCGCAAGCGGACTTGACGTCCCTGATCTTTTTATATAACTAATTTGCTATATAACGTATGAGATATTTATGACGCCTGCCGCCCTCGACGCCACTTTCGCCGCCCTGGCCGACCCCACCCGCCGCGCCATCCTGGCGCGCCTCGCGGAAGGCGAAGCCACGGTCAGCGAACTGGCCGCGCCGTTCGCCATGAGCCAGCCGGCCATCTCCCGGCACCTGAAAGTGCTGGAGCGCGCGGGCCTCATCAGCACGGGCGTGGACGCCCAGCGCCGGCCCCGGCGCATGCAAACCGCCGCGCTTGATGAAGCCGTCGCCTGGCTCGCGCGTTATCGGGAAATCTGGGAGGCGAACTACGCGCGCCTCGATGCGCTGCTCGAAGAGCTCAAGACCAAGCAAGAAAAGGAGTGAGGTGACCCATGCAGAAGATCAAACCCTGTCTCTGGTTTGAAGAGCGCGCCGAAGAAGCGGTGAATTTCTACGTCGATCTGTTCGGCGGCAAGATCACCGGCAAATCGCATTACGGCGAAGGCGCCCAACGCCCGGCCGGCGACGTGCTGACCATCGATTTCGAAATCCAAGGTCAAGCGCTGCAAGTGCTGAACGGGGGGCCGTACGTGAAATTCAATGACGCGGTTTCGCTCTCCGTGCGCTGCAAAGATCAAGCGGAGGTCGATCGCTATTGGAACGCGCTTACCGCAGATGGCGGCCAGGAAGTGCAGTGCGGCTGGCTGAAGGATCGCTTCGGCCTCTCCTGGCAGATCGTGCCGGAACGTTTGCTTGAGCTGTTCAACGATCCGGACAAAGCCAAGGCTCAGCGCGCGGCGCAGGCGATGATGCAGATGAAGAAGATCATCATCGCCGATCTGGAGAAGGCCGCCGCATCATAAACACGCGAAAAAATAACAGACGCGCTGTCGGCGCGCGGGGGCGCCGTTCGTCCTTTTGGGGCGGCGGTTCAATTCAAGGAGGAAGAACGATGACGCTAGAAGCCACAACACCGAGCGACACCGAAATCCAAGTCGTGCGCCGTTTCAATGCGCCGCGCCAACTCTTGTGGGACGCGCACACCAAGCCCGAACTGGTGAAAAAATGGCTACTCGGCCCGCCCGGCTGGAGCATGCCCGAATGCGACATCGATCTGCGCGTCGGCGGCGCCTATCGCTACAAATGGGTGAGCGATGAGAATGGCGCGTTTTTCACTTCCAGCGGCGTCCACAAAGAAGTCATCGCGCTTGAGCGCATCGTCACCACCGAGACGATGGACCTCACCGGCCTCGGCATGGAAATCCCGCCGGGCGAAAGCGTCAACACGCTGACGCTGAGCGAAACCGGCGGGCAAACCACGCTTACCGTGCGGATGCGCTTCCCCAGCAAAGCGCACCGCGACGGCGCGCTGCAAAGCGGCATGACCGGGGGCATGGAGCAAAGCTATCAGCGCCTGGAAGAAGAAATTCTGTGAGCAAGCAGGACGCCGCCGTAACAGCGCTGATCACGGCGCTGGATCATCCTTTGAAAAAGGAGATCGCGGCGGCGCGCCTGGCGCTGCTCGCCGCCGAAGCAGGCGTCAGCGAGGGCGTGAAATGGAATGCACCCAGCTTCGCGGCCAAGGGCGATTATTTCGCCACCATTCATCCGCGCGCCGCGGATGAGCTGAAGCTGATCTTCCACGCCGGGGCCAAAGCGAAAGGCAAAAAGCTCAAAGGCAAAGTGGCCGATCCGGCCGGGCTGCTCACCTGGCTGGCCGACGACCGGGCGATGGCGAGCTGCGGGGCGGGCCCCGCGTTCCGCGCCAACGCGCCCGCGCTCGCCGCCCTCGCCCGCGCCTGGATTGCCGCCCTCTGAGGCTGATTGCGACGAATGACAGCGCCAGCGCGACGGTTTTCACCGGATTCCAACTGCTGCTGACGTCTTCCTGACATGTGCCGCATCCAAAACCCGGCGCGCCGGCATCCAAGGGGCTGAACCGGGGAATAGGCGCATCGGCTCGCGGCAAGACCTTATCGATTTTCAATATTGTTTTATTGACTTTCGAGAGCACACCGTGGTAAGCGCCGGGCGCACGAGGGAGTTTCATGAAGCAGGGCGCGCGCATTCT
>DAOMPU010000360.1:0-2841 GCA_035444925.1 Terricaulis sp.
GCGATGAAGCGGCCGCGCTGCGCGGCCGCTTGCGCGATGCGGCCGCGGAGATGGAGGGCGTGGCCTTCATCGAACGCTTCCGCACCTTGGATGCGAACCGTTGGGTTTTTTCCGACGGCTGGGACAACGGCGCCTTCATGGAGAATGATTGGCGCAGCAGCGCGCTTTCCACCGGCCCCGAAGGGCTGGCGATCACCATGGATTGGAACCCGCAGGGCTCGAAAAAGCTGTTCGCTTCGGGCGAGCTGCAATCGCGGGAAAGCTTCCAATACGGCTATTTCGAAGCGCGCATGAAAGTGCCGCGCGGGGATGGGCTCGTGGTGGGGCTGTTCACCTACACTCAGCCGAGCGGGCGCTCGACCTGGGAGGAGATCGACATCGAAATCCTCGGCCGCGATACGCGCACCATGGAAGTGACCTATCACGTGCATGGCCGCTCGCGGCAGACCGGCATCGATCTGGGCTTCGATGCGGCCGATGATTTTCACATCTACGCGTTCGAATGGACCGAGGACGCGCTGCGCTGGTACGTCGATAACCGCCTGGTGCATGAAGTACGCGGCGCGCGCGTGGCGGATTTGCGCCGCACGCAGCGTTTTTATCTCCAGCTCTGGAACACGGCCGAGCTTTACCGCTGGGCCGGGCACATCAATCCGCAGGAAGCGCCCTGGGTGCTGCAGGTTTCCTGCGTGGCGCAGGCGCGCGAATATCGCGGCCAAGCGCTGTGCGCGCCGCGCGCGGATGAATTGCGCGGCCGCTAAAGCAACGGACTTTAAATTCGCCTCAGTTCGACGCAGGCGCGGAGCGAATTTAAAGTCCAAAAGTTGCTTTAGAAAACTTTGAATCTAAAGCGTCTTTGAGGGCTTAAATGCGACACGGCGGTCGATCCCTGGTTTGGGTCGCATTTAAGTCCTGACGCTTTAGGGGCGCGCGCCTATATGGGCGTCATGACGATCGACAACGAAAATGATCTGGACGCGCTGAAGCGCATCGGCGCCATCGTGGCCAACACGCTGCAGGCGATGGGCAAGGCGCTTGAGCCGGGCATGACCACGCGCGAGCTGGATCAGATCGGCGCGGCGCTGCTGGAGCGCGAGGGCGCGCGCTCGGCCCCGGCGCTGACGTATGATTTTCCCGGCGCCACCTGCATCTCGGTGTTTCCCGATATTGCGCACGGCGTGCCGGGCGAGCGCGTGATGGCGGCGGGCGACCTGGTGAACATCGACGTGTCGGCGGAGCTCAACGGCTATTTCGCCGACACGGGCGCGAGCTTCATCATTCCGCCCAAGGCGCCGCGCCTGGAGCGGCTGACGCGCGATGGGCGGCGCGCGCTGTTCGCGGGCGTCAACAGCGTGCGCGCGGGCGCGCGGCTGAGTGACATCGGCGCGGCCGTGCAGCGCTTCGCGGACCGCGAGGGCTATACTTTAATCGAAAACCTCGCCAGCCACGGCGTCGGGCGCGGCTTGCATGAAGAGCCGAAGGAAATCGCCACCTGGGCCAATCCGCGCGATCGGCGCGTGATCGAAGAGGGGCTCGTGTTTACGATCGAGCCGTTTCTTTCGCTGGGCTCGCGCTGGGCGGTGGAGGCGGGCGGCGATGAGTGGACGCTGCGCGCGGAAGAAGGCGCGCCAACCGTGCAGTATGAGCACACCTTGGTGGCCACCAAGCGCGGCGCGATCGTGCTGACGGCGGCGGCTTAATCCGCGCTCCAGCGGAACACGTCCGTAATGGCCACGCCGAAGGCGTTGGCGATTTTGAACGCGGCCTCCAGCGAGGGCGCGTACTTGCCTTGCTCGATCGCGATCACGGTTTGGCGCGTCATGCCGATGCGCTCGGCCAATTCGGCTTGCGTCATCTCGCCATGTTCGAAGCGCAGGCGGCGGATTTCGTTGGCGATCGCCATCAGGCGCGGCCCCGGCGATGCGCGATGATCTGCGCCAGCGCTTTCACCAGTTCTGAAATCACCATCGCCGCCAGCAGCAGATTGGCCACGAGATAGCCGTTCCAGCCCAGCAGCAGCGCCCCGATCAGCAGCACCACGCCGGTGGAGAGCGTGTAGGAGGCGATGCGCTCGGCCTTCAGATCAATCAGCTGCTCGCGCTCATCGGCCGGCGCGTTGGCGGCTTTCGGGTTCATCAAAGCCGCGCCGATTGTGAGCGCCGCGGCGATGATGATCAGCATCACGGTCGCGCCGACCATCAGGCCAATGCTGAGCCCTTGCGCCCAGCGCTCGTCCCAGGCTTGCGCGAGGTTGATGAAATACCCGCCGAAAACAACGCCGTAAGCGATGAGGGCGATCCAGGCTGACTTTTCACGAAAGGACATTTAGCGCCTCTATGTAAGATATACTTTACATGAAGTGCGCTATTGCATCCCAGGTGTCAAATATATTTTACTCTCCCGGCGCGCGGCGTGCGTGGCTGAACCTTTCTGCAGCACCGGCTTGACTTTCGCGGCAAAGCCCCCTTGCCGCGCTGCGATAAAGCGTGCATATGCCCCGATCCGATCGGGTTAACCCGGTCGGAACCTGTCCGAGACTGCAGGCGCCACGTGTATGGACCGCCCGAAAGGGCTCTGTGCGCGCGGCTTAAATCGTTGAAAGCCCTAGGCTTTCTTGAGCCCTGCAATAGACAGAAGCTGACGTTTTTCGGGGCGGGCTGTCAAGCCTTCTCCCGCAGGCCGGCCTCTGGGACAGGCAGCGCGCGGATTGCGCGCCGCTCGGAGGTCAAAAACCGCCGGCCGGCTCGTCCGCGTGCGCTTTCGATGGGCGCCCGGATGGTCCGGGGGCCCAACTGAGGAGACCGCAATGGATCGTGCTCAGAAGGCCGAAACGGTGGAATC
>DAOMPU010000361.1:0-2837 GCA_035444925.1 Terricaulis sp.
GAATGTGCGCGTTGATCAGCCAAAGCTCGCCCGCCTCGGGCGCGGCGTAGCTTTCAGCGATATTGGCGCGCCCAGAGCGCAGCGACTTCACCTCCGTGCCCAGCAACTGAATGCCGGCCTCGATCGTGTCCTCGATCGCGTAATCGAAGCGTGCGCGGCGGTTTTCCGCCACCAGCTTGTTGTTGGGATCGGCTTTCTTGGCCATGGCTTAGAGCAGGCCCGCTTCGGCCATCGCCGCACGCACGGCCGCTTTGGCGCTATCGCTGCAGGGGATGATCGGCAGGCGCACATCCTCGCTCGCGCGGTCCAGCAGCGAGGCGGCGTACTTGGCCGGCGCCGGCGAGGGCTCGACGAACATCGCGCGATGCAGATTGGCGAGCTTGGCATTGATCGCCCGCGCGCGCGCGCCATCGCCCGCCCGCAGCGCCGCCTGCATCTCAGCGCACAATTTCGGCGCGACGTTCGCCGTCACCGAAATGCAGCCTACGCCGCCCAGTTCGCAAAACTCCACCGCGGTGTCGTCATTGCCGGAAAGCTGAATGAAATTTTCGCCGCAGAGCTCGCGATGGCGCGCCACGCGGGCAAGATCGCCGCTGGCGTCCTTCACGCCGATCACGTTGGCGAGCTTGGCGATGCGCCCCAGCGTCTCCGGCGCGATGTCCACCACCGTGCGCGTGGGCACGTTGTAGATCACCATCGGAATATCGGCGGCTTCGCTGATGGCTTTGTAGTGCTGGTAGAGCCCCTCTTGGCTCGGCCGATTATAATAGGGCGCCACCAGCAGCACCGCGTCGGCGCCCGCCTCCTTGGCCGCGCGCGTCAGATCGACCGCCGTCGCCGTATCGTTCGAGCCCGCGCCCGCGATTACCGGCACGCGCCGCCCCGCCGCTTCGACGCACAGTTCCACCACGCGCACGTGTTCTTCGAGCGACAGGGTGGAGCTTTCGCCAGTCGTGCCGCAGGGCACCAGGGCGCTCGAACCCTCGCCGATCTGCCAGTCCACGAAGCGCTGGAAGCGCGCCTCATCCACTTTTCCGTCTCGAAACGGCGTAATCAGCGCGGGAATTGACCCGTTAATCATGGAAAAAAGCTCATTTCGCCCGATCTTGGATTATCCTGGCCGGGCTGGTCTTGGCGCGATTCCTGCCACAGTGTCAGTCCAGGTTAAAGAGTAGGCGCCCGCACGGCGGGGCCCGGGTTTTGAGGAATGCGTATGTCGCAAGGCAAATCGTTGGCGGCGCGCCTCCTGGGCGTGGCGGTGCTCGCGGCAGCGTCGAGCGCGCTGGTCGGCGCGTCCGCCGGCCAGGATTCCGGCCCCGAACTGGGCCCGCCTGCCGCGGAAGCGGTCGCCGCCGCCGATCCCGGCCCGCCGCCCGCCCCGCCTTCGGCGACTGAGCGCATGCGCGTGCGCGACGGGCTCGCCGCCGCAGCCAGCAATGATTGGGGCGGCCTCGCCCAATTGCGCGACGGCGCGCGCGATCCGCTGGTGCGGCGCATGCTGCAATGGCGCCTCGCCACCTCGGCGGAGGCACCGCTGTCCTTCACCGATCTCGCCCGCGCGCTGAACGAGCTTGAAGGCTGGCCGGGCCGCGCCGGCATTCGCTCGCGCGCTGAGCAGGCGATTTACAACAGCGATCTTTCGGCCAGCGAACGCATCGCCTTCCTGCGCAGCGACAACGGCCCGCAAACCGGCGACGGCCGGATCGCCCTGGCGATCGCCCTGAAGCAGGCCGGCCAGCGCAGCGAAGCCAACGAAATCGCCCGCGCCGCCTGGCGCGAAGCTGCGCTGACCTCCGAGGCCGAGGGGCGCGCGCTGGATGAATTCGGCTCCGTGCTTTCGGCGGAAGATCACGCCGCGCGCGTGGACGGGCTGCTTTGGCGTAACCAGCGCAGCGCCGCGCAGCGGCTGAGCGGCCGGCTTTCCCCGGCGGACCGCGCCGTGCTGAACGCGCGCGTGGCCATGCAATCGCGCCAAAGAAGCGGCCTGCAGGCGGCGGTGGATGCGGTGCCCGCCTCGCGCGCCGAGCAGCCGGGCTTCATGTTCGATCGCGTGCAATACCGCCGCCGCACCGGCAATCCGGACGAGGCGCTGCCGCTGGCGGTGCGCATCGACGCGCGCGAGGCGCCTGCCGCCGCCCGCGCCGACATTTTCCGCGAAAAGCGCTTTTACGTTGCGCGCGCGCTGCGCGCCGGGCGCCATCAGCAGGCCTATCAGCTGGTCACCAATCACGGCCTCACCCAAGGCGAAGCCTTCGCCGACGCCGAATGGCTGGCCGGCTGGATTTCGCTGCGCTTCCTCAATCAGCCCGCGCAGGCGGCGGAGCATTTTGCGCATCTCAGCGAAAATGTCTCCGCGCCCGTCTCGCGCTCGCGCGCCCTCTTCTGGCGCGCCGAAGCCACGCGCGCGCTTGGCCAGAACGCCGAAGCCGATGCGCTTTATGCGCAGGCCGCCGCGTTCAACTTCACTTATTATGGCCAGCTCGCCGCCACACGCGGGGGCCGCAGCGCCATGCTGGACCTGCCGGCCACCGCCGCCGTCACGCCCGCCGCGCGCAACCGCTTTGAGCACCGCGAGCTAGTGCGGGCGCTGCGCATCATGGCCGAAGTGGGCGCCCAGCGCGATTTCGAATCGATCGCGTTTTATCTCGACGATACGCTCGACGATCCGATGGAGCTTGAATTGCTGGCGCAAATGGCGCGTGAGCAATCCTATCACCGCACGGCCCTGCGCAGCGCCAAGGCGGGCCTCTTCCGCAACGTGGTGGCGACCAGCGCGGCTTACCCGCTGATCGATCTGCCCGCGCGGGTGCAAAGCTCCGGCCGGCCCGAGCCGGCGC
>DAOMPU010000362.1:0-2830 GCA_035444925.1 Terricaulis sp.
TGAAGCTCATCAGATTGACGACCTTCTCCGGCGTGCCGGTGAATTTCTTGCGCAGCTCCTCATCCTGCACGCACACGCCGACGGGGCAGGTGTTCGAGTGGCACTGGCGCACCATGAGGCAGCCCATGGCCACGAGCGATGCGGTGCCGATGCCGAATTCTTCCGCGCCCAAGATGGCGGCGACGATCACGTCGCGCCCGGTGCGCAGGCCGCCATCGGTGCGCAGGCGCACCCGGTGGCGGAGGTTGTTGAGCATCAAGGTCTGATGCGCTTCGGCAAGGCCCATTTCCCACGGGATGCCCGCGTATTTGATCGAGGTCTGCGGCGAAGCGCCGGTGCCGCCGACATGGCCGGAGATCAAAATCGTATCGGCGCCCGCCTTGGCGACGCCCGCGGCCACCGCGCCAATGCCCGATTGCGACACCAGCTTCACGCACACGCGCGCTTCGGGATTGATCTGCTTCAGGTCGTAGATCAGCTGCGCCAAATCTTCGATCGAGTAGATGTCATGGTGCGGCGGCGGGCTGATCAGCATGACGCCGGGCGTGGCGTGCCGCAAGCGCGCGATCAGTTCGGTGACCTTGAAGCCGGGCAGCTGCCCGCCTTCGCCGGGCTTGGCGCCTTGGGCCACTTTGATTTCAATTTCGCGGCATTTGTTGAGATATTCCGCCGTGACGCCAAAGCGCCCGGACGCGACCTGCTTGATCGCGGAGTTCGCATCGTCGCCATTTGGCAGCGGCGTGTAACGCTCCGGGATTTCGCCGCCCTCGCCCGAAACCGAGCGCGCGCCGATGCGGTTCATCGCGATGTTCAGCGCGCCGTGCGCCTCGGGGCTGAGCGCGCCAAGGCTCATGCCGGGCGTGACGAAGCGCTTGCGGATGGCGTTGACGCTCTCGACCGCCGAAAGCGGCGTTGGGTTGATGTGCTCTTCGCGCACTTCCAAGAGATCGCGCAGCTGGATCGGCTCACGCAGGCGCCGGTCGCGCACTTTTTCGGAATATTTTTTGTACGCCGCGTAATCGCCGGTATCGCAGGCGTGCTGCAGCTGGTGGATCGAGGCCGCTTCCAGCGCATGCCGCTCCGCGCCCGCGCGGTAGCGGTAGAAGCCGCCCATCGGCAGTGCGGTAAGCGTTTCGTCGAACGCGCGCGCGTGCTGATCGGCCGCTTCGATGGCGATGCCGGCGAGGCCGATGCCGGAAATGCGGCTGGTGAGGCCGGGGAAAAATTCATCCACCAAGGCGCGCGAGAGGCCGATGGCTTCGAAGTTTAGGCCGCCGCGATAGGACGAGATCACCGAGATGCCCATCTTGGACATGATCTTGAGCAGCCCCGCTTCCAGCGCGGCGCGATAATTCGCGGCCGCCTGCTCACGCGTCAGGGCGCCTGCGATGCCGCGCTCGGCGCGGTCGGCCGCTGAATCCATCGCCAGATACGGGTTCACCGTGGTGGCGCCGCAGCCGATCAGCACGGCGGCGTAATGGGGATCGAGGCACTCGGCGCTGCGCACGCTGAGCGAGCAGAACGTGCGCAGGCCCTTGGCCGCGAGGTGGGCGTGCACGCCGCCGGTGGCGAGGATCATCGGGCAAGCGATGCGGGTTTCGCTTTGCTTTTCGTCCGTCAGCACGATGTGCGTGCGCTTGTTGAACGCAACAGCCGCTTCCGCCTCGGCGCGGATGCGCGTCATGGCGGCGCGCAAGGCAGGCCCGGGCTCCTCCCCATTCTGCGGCGCGTCGAACGTGCAATCGATGATCGCCACTTCCTCGCCAAGCTGGCGCTTTAAGCGCGCATACATGCCGTTGGTGAGGATCGGGCTGGAGAGCACATAGACGTTCGCCTGCGTTTCGTCCTGCGCCAGAATGTTGCCGAGGTTTTTGAAGCGCGTGGCCAGGCTCATCACCCGGCCTTCGCGCAGCGGATCGATCGGCGGGTTGGTGACCTGGCTGAAATTCTGCCGGAAATAATGCGAAAGTGGGCGGTTCTGCTCGGAGAGCACGGCGAGCGGGGCGTCATCGCCCATAGAGCCGATCGCCTCCTTGCCCTCCTCCATCATCGGCGCGAGCAGCAGTTCGAGATCTTCCATGGTGAAGCCCGCCGCCGCCTGGCGGCGCAGCAGCTCGGCGCGATCTTCATAAAGGCGCGGCTCGGGGCCGACGATCTGCTGGCCCAGATCGATCACGTTCTCGAGCCATTTTTCGTACGGATGCTTGATCGCGAGCTTATCGACCAGCTCTTCGTGGTGATAAAGCCGCCCTTCGTGCGTATCGACCGCCACCATCTCTCCCGCGCCGATGCGCCCGCGCTCCAGGATGCGGCGATCATCGAGCGGGCACATGCCGGTTTCGGAGCCGACAGCGAGCAGGCCGTCCTCGGTCAGCGCGTAGCGCAGCGGGCGAAGGCCGTTGCGATCAAGGCCGGCGACCGCCCAGCGGCCATCGAACATGGCGAGCGCGGCCGGGCCGTCCCACGGCTCCATCACCGCGTTGCAATACGCGTAGAGCGCTTTGTGCGTGGGTTTCATCGTGTTCGACTTCGCCCACGCTTCGGGCGCCAGCAGCGATTTGGCCATCGGCGCCGAGCGCCCGGCGCGCACCAGCACTTCAAACACATTGTCGAGCGCGGCGGAATCCGAGCCTGAAGGCTGCACGATCGGCTTCACATCCGCATCCGCATCGCCGAATGCTTCCGACGCCATGCGGATTTCGTGGCTCTTCATCCAATTGACGTTGCCCTTCAGCGTGTTGATCTCGCCATTGTGGGCGAGCATGCGGAAGGGCTGCGCCAGGCGCCATTGCGGGAACGTGTTGGTGCTGTAGCGCTGGTGATAGATCGC
>DAOMPU010000363.1:0-2815 GCA_035444925.1 Terricaulis sp.
TGAGGGGTTACGCCGCGTCGGTGGATTCGTCTTGCAGCGCTTTCGCGAGGTCGAGCAGGCGACGACGCGGGCGCTCGCCGAGCTTGTAATAAGCGCGGATCAGTTCGAGCGTTTCTTTCTGCGAAAGCACGTCAGCGGCGATCAGATCGCGATCGTTGGCCGGCGCGCCCGGGGTGGCGGGAGCGGCGACTTGCTGCAGGCCTTCGAAGAAATAATTGACCGGCACGTTCAGCGCGACGGCGAGTTCGTAAAGACGGCTCGCGGTCACGCGGTTGGCGCCGCATTCGTATTTTTGGATCTGCTGGAAGCGGATGCCGATGGACTCAGCCAGCTGTTGCTGGGTGAGGCCCAGGAGCCGGCGACGGCGGCGAAGCCGCTTGCCGACATGGAGGTCAATGGCGTTAGCCATGGATGTGCGCCCTTAGTTCGCGGCGGTTCCCCCATGGGCCCGCCTGTTGTGCGAAAAGGGAAGTGCAACGCTGATGCCGCGCCTAAACGTGGTTTTTTGCCCGTTTACGTGCGTGTTGGCACGCTTTGAAGCGCGAATGACGCGAGCGCTGATCTGAAATGACGCAGAATTTGAGTTAATGCCGGCGCGCATCGCCGCGCGATCCGCGAGCACGCGGCGCGTATTACTCCTCAGCCGACATCACGCGCTCGATCCATTCAGCATAATGGCTGATGCGCACGTTGTAGCTGGTCTGGCCGTAGGCGGCGGGGCGGAAGATCGCGGCATCGTCGTCAGAGAATTTCCAGGCGGCTAAGCCCGCGAGCTCCCAGCGGCCGTTGGCTTCGATCAGCACGGGCCCGCCGCTATCGCCGTTGCCGGACATGCCCTCAAGCGCCAGGCCCGCGGGCGGCGCGTCGAACACGTAATTAATCCAGCGCCCTTCGGCGGCGCTGATTTCGTTGAAGGCGCGGCGCAGCTGCGTGCGGTTGGGTCCGTTCGGATTGTGGCCGGAAGATCCGACGCCGGTCGCGCCGCGGCCGACGATCTTCCCGGTGCGCCCAAGCTCGGCGCCGTCGCGGTGCAGGAGGGCGGGCGCGACGTCCGTCACCGGCTCGGCGAGGCGAAGCAGGGCGATGTCATCGGAAGAGGCTAGGTGAGCGATTGCAGCTGCGCGATCGCCAGCCAGCGCTTGGGTGATCAGCTCCTGCGGCATGGTTTTATAGCCGGGGTGAATGACGACGCGCTCAACACGGCGAGGGATGCCGTTAATGCACACTTCGGTGACCGGGCCCGATTGCCAGCTCACGGCGTGGGCGGCGGTGATCACCCATTGCGGGGCGATCAGCACGCCGTGGCCTTCGTGCGGAATGTCGGCCAGGGCGGAAAACTCGGAGGATTCTACTTGATAGGCCGCGTCCTCGACGTCATCGCGGATGACGACGGCGCTTGCGGCGGTGGCGAGCGCGGCCAACGTGATGAACGACGCGGCGAACAGGCGCGTGAGCTTGTGTGCGATCATGCGTGGCAGCGTGGCATGTGCGCCATGAAGCGTCGAGCTTCGCTGCATTGCACGCGCTGCGTTACATCGCCGCCTTAGCCGGCTTCCTTCGCGCGCGCGGCTTTTTTGCGCTCGTTCGGATCGAGGTGGGCTTTGCGCAGGCGGATGGCGTTGGGCGTGACTTCGACCAATTCGTCATCCTCGATCCAGGCGATCGCCTGCTCCAGCGTCATGCGCTTGGGCGGGGTCAAGCGGATGGTTTCATCCTTGCCACTGGCGCGCACGTTGGTGAGCTTCTTGCCCTTCAGCGGGTTCACGTCGAGATCTTCGCCGCGCGAATTTTCGCCGATGATCATGCCTTCATAGACATCTTCGCCGTCGGCGATGAACATCTTGCCGCGGTCTTCCAGATTCCACAGCGCGTAGGCGGTGGATTGGCCGGTGTCGTTGGAGATCAACGCGCCGTTGCGGCGGCCCGGGATGTCGCCCTTCCAGGGCGCCCAGTCATTGAACAGCCGGTTCATCACGCCGGAGCCGCGCGTATCGGTGAGGAATTCGCCGTGATAGCCGATCAGGCCGCGCGAGGGCGCATGAAACACCAGGCGTGTTTTATCGCCGCCGGAGGGCTTCATCTCGGTCATCTCGGCTTTGCGCGCGGCCATCTTCTCGATGACCACGCCGGTATATTCGTTATCGACGTCGATCACCGCTTCTTCGATCGGCTCGAGAATCTGGCCGTTTTCCTGGCGCGTCAGCACGCGCGGGCGTGAGATGGAAACTTCAAAGCCTTCGCGGCGCATGGTTTCGATCAGCACGCCCAGTTGCAATTCGCCCCGGCCCGCGACTTCAAACGCATCCTTGCTGGAGGTTTCGGTGATGCGGATGGCGACGTTTGATTCCGCTTCCTGCAGCAGGCGCGCGCGGATCACGCGGCTTTGCACTTTATCTCCGGCGCGGCCGGAGAGGGGGCTGTCATTGATCGACATGGTGATTGAAAGCGTGGGCGGATCGATCGGCTGCGAGGGCATCGGCGCTGCGAGATCAAGCGCGCCGATCGTGTCGGCCACGGTGGAATTTACGAGGCCCGCGATGGCGACGATGTCGCCCGCTTCGGCGCGCTCCACCGGCACGCGCTTGAGGCCGCGGAAGGCGAGCAATTTCGTCAGCCGGCCGCGCTCGATCTCCTTGCCGTCGCGCGAAAGCGCTTTGACCGTATCGCCAACAGCGATGCGCCCGCTTTCAACCCGGCCCGTCAGCACGCGGCCGAGGAACGGATCGGAATCCAGCATGGTCACCAGCAGCGCGAATTTTTCATCGCGCTTTTGCACCGGCTCGGGATCGGGCACGTGCGCGACGATGAGATCGAA
>DAOMPU010000364.1:0-2815 GCA_035444925.1 Terricaulis sp.
GCAGGCTTTCGCCGATCATCAGATGCGCCAGCGGGCTGGCGATGAAAGCGAGGCCGATGGCGGCGGGCGTGGCGAGCGCGGCGAGCAGCGTGAAGGCTTTGCGCGCTTGATCGCGCGCGGCGGCGGGCCCCTCGTTCTCAAACGCGGTGAGGATCAGTGGCGAAAGCGCCGCGCCAGCGCCCATGAACACGAGATCGAGCGGGCGCGAGAGGCCGAAGGCGGCGGCGTAAGCGCCAAGCGAAGCGGCGCCCGCTTGATGCGCGAGCAAAAAGCGCGCGATGGTTTGCACGATGAGATCAACGCCGAGCGCAAGCGCCAGCGGCGCGCCATAGGAGGCGTAGCTGAACGCGCGTTGCGGGCTCACCACGCCGCCGCGCGCGCGCTTGATGAGGCGCGGCGCGTCCACCAGCGCGACGATGAGGCCGGCGGTGAGCAATCCCGCGAATGGCGCGGCGGCCCCGAGATCGGCGACCAGCAGGAAGGCCACGCCCGCGGCAAAGCCTATGGCGATATAGGCGGTCTCCAGCGCCGCGAAGCGGTTGATCTCCAGCGCCGCGCGATCGCTCTCGCGCGTGATGCGGGTGAGGAAGCGAAACACGGCGGCGGCGGCCGCGAAAGCCGAGAGGGCTGCGACCTCATGCGTGAGGCCGACGAACAAAAGCAACGCCGCCGTCGCGATCAGCACGGCTGCGCCGAGGCCGACCACGAGCGCCAGCAGCGTGGCGTAATGATCGCGCAGGCGCCGTTCGGCGCGGGCGGGCGCGAAAAAGCGGAACGCCGCCGCCTCCGCCCAGGTGAACAGCAAAGTGTGCGCGGCCATCGAAGCGGAAAGCGCCAGCGCGTAGCGGCCGAATTCTTCCGCGCTCATCAGGCGCGTAAACGCGGCGATCGCGCCAAACCCGATCAGGGCCTGCGCGATCTGAAGCGGAGCAAGCGAGAGATAGCGCCGCGCGCTCACCGGATCGCTTTCGTATCGCCCAGCAGCGCGGGTGCGGTGCGCAAGAGGATCTGGATGTCGAACCAAAGGCTCGCACGCGAAACGTATTCGAGATCGAGCCGCACGCGCCGGCGCAGCGCGGCGGCAGTATCGACGGGTCCGCGCGAACCGTTCACTTGCGCCCAGCCGGTGAGGCCGGGCTTCACCTGATGGCGATGCGCGTATTCGGCGACGATGTGCGTCAGCTCGCGATCGGCGGCTTTCATGCCGATGGCGTGCGGGCGCGGGCCGACGAGGCTCATCTCGCCGGTAAGCACGTTGAACAGCTGCGGCAGCTCATCAAGGCTGGTGCGGCGCAGCCAGCGGCCGATGCGCGTGACGCGCGGATCGTTGGCTTCCACCTGTTTCAGCGGCGCGCCGGGGGCGTGTTGCATGGAGCGGAATTTGAGGATGGTGATGGGGCGGTTGTTGAAGCCGTGGCGGCGCTGGCGATAGAGCGCGGGGCCTTTGCTGTCCAAGCGGATGGCCAGCGCGATCGCGGCCATCGGCAGCGCGAACAGCGCCAGCAGCGCAAGGCTCAAGCTGACGTCCTGCACGCGCTTGGCGGCGATGCGCGCGAAATTGCGCGGGCGCCCGGAAACGCAGGCGACGGCCGCGCCGGAGAAACGCTCGGCGCCGCGCCCGCGCACGCTGTGGGTTTGGTAATCGAGCAGGAGATCGACGCGGTTAGGCGCGATGCGCAGGCGCTCGATCATGGCGCGCACGCGCGCTTCGGCTTTCTGCGTCACGGTGATGACGATGCGATCGACATTGGGCAGGCCCTCCCAGGCCATGAGGTCATCGATGCTCCCGCCCACCGGCGCGTTGGCGATCGCGCAAGGGCTGCGCGAGAGGCGATCGTCCACCACGGCGACGACGCGCGCTTCGCCGGTCTTGGCGGCGCGCTGCACCATGCGCTGCGCGGCTTCGGTGGCGCCGATCAACACCACGGTTTCGGCGAACACGCCTTTGCGGTGCGCGGCGCGTGTAAACACGGCGAGGGCGGCGTGCACGGCCGCCATCAGCATCGCGGCGAACGGCGCGGCGGCGGCCAGGGCGCCGGCGCTTTGCGCGTCGGGCGCGATGAAGGTGGCTACGCCGAGGGCGGCGATGGCGCCCAGCGCGAGGCCGCCGAGGCTGGCCTCGGCGCGGATGGTGGCTGGGCTGAAGCGATAGGCTTCGGTGAGCCAGAGGCCGGCCTTCAGCGCCAAGGCGCCCAGCACGAAGGAGAGCGCCTGGCCGATGCTGAGGCTCAAAAGCCCCGCGCCGGCGCCCCAGAGGGCCGCGAACTCGGCCGTGGCGGCCACGATCACCCAATCGACGCCCTGCATCAGCCGGCGCGGGGCGCCGGCGGGCGCATGCCAGCCGCGGCGCGGCAGGGGCGGAAAGGCGAAGGCGGGGGCCGTTTCGGGTTCGGCCGGGGCGCGCCAGGCGGATTCATCCAGGGCGATGCGCAGGCCGAAAAGGCAGAATGCGGCAGCCTGTTCCGCCAGGCGCTGGGCTTCGCGGGCCTCGGGGCTGTCGTAGGTCTCGCTCGCCTGCGCCAAATCGGCGCCGGCCAGCTGCAAAGCGGCTTCAGACATCTGGTTTTCGCCCCTCGGACTAAATCTTTCGGGGCCGCTCGCGCAAAGGCGGCGCCATTTAACCCTGCCCGGCGGGAAATGGCCGCTTGCGGGGGTGGGCGGGGTAAGGCTAAGCGTGGCGCCCGCTGGAGACGTGGCCGAGTGGCTGAAGGCACTCCCTTGCTAAGGGAGCATACCTTAACCGGGTATCCAGGGTTCGAATCCCTGCGTCTCCGCCAGCTTTCCTGAGCCCCGCTAGGCGCCCTCAGCGCCTTGA
>DAOMPU010000365.1:0-2814 GCA_035444925.1 Terricaulis sp.
AGTTCGAATCTCTTCGGGCGCGCCATTTCTTTGAAAATTAGCCAGACCAGCGTGCGAGCTAGGCGAGATCGCGCCAGGCTTGGGCTGCGCCCAGCGCTTGCGCTGCATGCACCCCGCGCGCCACGGCGCGGGTGAGGCAGTCGGCGGCGAGCGCGCCGAAGCGGGCGAGCGTGAAGGCGCGCGGCTCCGGCAAGGCGCGCGCGCCGGTGGAAAGCGCGAACACAACATCGCCGTCGAACGGCGCGAACACGGGGCGGATCGCGCGCGCCAAACCGGCGCTGGCCATCTGCGCGATGCGCTTGGCTTCGGCCGGCGTCAGCGCCGCATCGAGCGCCACGCACGCGATCGTGGTGTTGGCGCGCGGGGCGGGATTGGCTTTGGCGCCGCCCCAATCTTCGAGATCGAAATCGTCCGCGCTCGGGCGTACGCCGCCGAATTCGCCGCCGATCTCAAAAGCGTGCGCCCAGAAGGCGCGGCTGTTCGGCAAGGTGGCGGAGCCAAAGCAATTCACGCACGCGAGCGCGGCGATGGTGAAGCCATCCTGCGTGACGATGGAGGCGCTGCCCTGCCCGCCCTTCAGCGCGCCCGCGAGCGCGCCATACCCCGCGCCGGCATTGCCGAGCGGGACCGCGCGCGTGCGCGCATGATACGCGGCGCGGCCAAGCGCGTTGTAAGGCGGGGCGTCGCCCCAAGTTTTATCACCGCCATTGGCGAGATCGTAGAGGATCGCTGCGGGGATCACCGGCGAGGGCGGGACGCCGGGTTGCGCGATCAGCGCAAAGCCCTTGCCCTCCGCCCCCATCGCGGCGGCGACGCCATCGGCGGCGCCAAGCCCATAGACCGAGCCGCCCGCGAGCACGAGCGCGTCCACCGCATCGACCAGATTTTCCGCCGCGAGCGCATCGGTTTCGCGCGTGCCGGGGCCGCCGCCGCGCACGTCAACCGCGCACACCGCGCGCTGATCGGGCACGATCACGGTGACGCCCGTGCGCGCCTTTTCATCGTGCGCGCAGCCTATGGAGAGGCCGGCGATATCGGCAAGCGAATTGGCGGGGCCAGGATGAGACATCAAGCTGGCGTACGCCCCCAAGGCGTTAGCCGCAACGGACCAAGGGCGTGACGCGCGGGCGCGGCTCCTCGGCCGTGGGCGGCTCTGTCAGCTCCATATTGTCGCCGGAGATATGGTAGCGATATTCCCGCTCTTGCTCGCCGCGTACGGTCACCAGGCGCGCGGCCGGATCGACCGAGACCACTTGCACGGTCGAATCAAAATCCCCCCCATCCGTGACGCGCAGGCGATCAATGCCGTCCTCGCCCGTGGTTACGCGCATCGTGACGACATTCGAACAGCGCGGCGCGCTATGCGTGTTGCCCCATTGGCCGTTCATGCTGGCCAGAATGCCCGCGCGGGTGGGGCCCAAGGGCTCTGCGGATTCCTGTTTGACGAGCCCCAAGTTCAGGCACGTCGGCCGCACCGCGTCGATGCCGCAGATCGCGTCGCGCGCGCCGCCGGCGTTGGCGATCACGCCAAGCGCGGCCCCGATGAACACCAGCACGCTCGTCAGCGCCGCCCAGGGCGCGCTCTTCTTCTTCGCATAGCCCACCCCGCGCGGAGGCGTGCGCCCGGCGCGGATCGCCGCGGCCGCCTCGATCACGGTTTTGAAACGGTTGTCGTTTGGATCGCCGCTCCAGGCGCTGAGATCAACGCCCTGGCGCTCGCCGAAAAACAACGGCGGATCGCACGGCTCGACGAAGAGCTGAATCAGCTTGCCTTGCTTGCGCGCGCGCCGCGCTTCGGCCTTCACGTTCTCGCTGGCGGCCGCGGCTTGCGACCAAGCGACGATGGCGACCTTCGCGGCGTCGAGCTCGCGCTCGATCGTGGCTTCCCACGGCGCATCCGGCGCGATGTCCTGATCCCACCAAACGCTGAGCCCCGCGCGGCGCAATCCTTCAACGATGCGCTGCACCGGCGCGAGGTTTTCGCGTTTGTAGGAAATGAAAACATCGGCCATAAACCCGCCCCTGACGCTTTGGTTGTACCGCGCAAGACGCATTTGCCAAGCGCCAACCCACGGGCGGCGGCCTAGGATTTAGCATCCGCCCTCATTTGGCGGACGGCATCTTACAAGCCCTTCCATTCCGCCATCGGCAGCTCGACCCAATCTTGATTCTACCGGCGCCTCTCAAGATCGGCGATCAGCCGCCGCGCCTCAGTGGCTTTGTAAGTATTTCCCACCTCCTCGAAACCCGAAAGCGCCGCGCGCGCTGCCTCCCGCGCCGCCGGCAGGTGCGAGCGGCCCCCACGCAATACATAGAAGCGATGCGCGAGCGCCAAGTTAAACTGAGTCTCGGCCCAAGCAGCCGGCATCGCGCCGCGCGTGCGCACCTCCAGCGCGGCGCTTAAGACAACGATAGCCTCGTCAAGCATCGCTACGTTTTCACGCGCGCCAAGTAATGATAGTGCACCGCCAAGATTGTTCTGCACCATGGCCCAATGGACCGGCGCGATGTCACGTGTATGCACCTCCAGCGCAGCGCGAAAAGCCGCGACCGCTTCGCGCCGCGCGGCACGGTCGCCGCGCAGACCGAGCAGATAGAGCGTGCTGCCGAGGTTGCTCTGCGTGTTAGCCCAATCAGCTGGCGCAGCGTCACGCGTGCGTACCTGAAGCGCTGCGCGAAATGCGGCTGCCGCTTGGCGCAGCGCCGCCGCGTCCCCACGTTCTCCACGTTCTTTGAGCGCAAGGCCGAGATTGTTCTGAGTCGCGGCCCAATCAGCTGGCGCGGCGTCACGCGTACGCACATCCAGCGCACGGC
>DAOMPU010000366.1:0-2798 GCA_035444925.1 Terricaulis sp.
AAGGCGACCCGTAAGGCTGCGCCGAAGAAGGCCGCCAAGAAGGCGCCGCGCAAGGCCGCTAAGAAGGCCAAAGCCAAGAAGGCGAAGAAGGCTGCGAAGCGCTAAAGCTTCTAAAGCTTGGGCGCCTTCGCTAAGCGGGGTGCTCCAACTGAATAAGGGCGTAGGCCCGGTGAGATGCGCGGCGCGAAAGCGTCGCGCATCTTTCGTTTCAGGATAGGCCGCCTTAGCTTCGCGCGCGTCTGTCACATTTCCTTCCGGCCCTTGAAAAATCTGGCCCGCAGCGGAATCCGTCATGACCGAACAAAGCCCCGCCCGCACGCCGACGCCCGCCGCGGGCGTCGTGTGCTTTCGCGGTGATGACGTGCTGCTTGTGCGGCGCGGAACGCCGCCTTTGGCGGGACGTTGGTCGATCCCCGGCGGACGAATCGAGTGGGGCGAACGCGCGACCGACGCCGCCTTGCGCGAGCTGATGGAAGAGACCGGATGCAGCGCCGAACTGATCGGGCTCATCGATGTGGTGGATGCGCTGCTTACCAACAGCGGCGCCGAAACGGGTGAGTCGCGGGGCCCATGGGCGCATTACGTGCTGGTCGATTACGCGGCGCGCTGGACGGCCGGCGAACCGCGCGCGGGCGACGATGCGGACGAGGCGCGATTCTTTTCGCCGGCCGAAATCGCCGGCCTTGGGCTTTGGTCTGAGACAGTGCGCGTGATCGAAGCGGCGCGCGCGCTGGTCAACGCCGCGTCGCCGGGCCGCTGAGGCTGCCGGGATTGCCGGCGCGCGCATCGCCCGGCTTGGTGAAGCCATCCTGCGGCGGCTCGCCGAGGCGCGGCCCCTTCCCCATCGCGTCGGCGACGTCGAACGCCATTTTGATGAGCCCCAGCGCCAGCACGCCGGCCACCGGCTGATTGAGCGCGATGAGCAGGAACCCGCCGCCGATAATGGTGATGTGCAGCACGAAGATGCGCGGGTAAGGCGCGGCCATCAGCGCCATCGGGTTGGTGGTCTTGGCCTGCCCGCTTCGGAGGAAGAGCACGAATTGCACCACCTGCCAGGCCACGATTGAGGCAAAGCCGATCAGCAGATTGGGCTGCGCCGCGAACAGGGTCTGCGTGACGGCGACGAGATCGAGAATGTCGTCCCCGGCCATGCCGCCGCCGAACAGCGCCACCACGAACGTGCCGTGGACGGTGCAGAAGAGCCCGTAATGGAAGGTGAAGAAGGCGCCAAAGAAAAGCGCGCCGACCGCGTTCACCATGCCGCCAAGTATGGCGTTCGCCCCCATGCTGGCCAGCGTGCGCGCGCCGACGACGACGTTTTCAAGCCAATAAAGGAAGATCAGCGCAAACGCGCTCCAGCCCCAGAACGCCACCCCGACCAGGGGAATAAGGTTAAGCACGATTGCGGCGAGGACGGGGAAGGCGAAGGGAACTTTGGGAGCTTGCATGGCGTTCATAATGCAGCCCGGGCCGGGATTCGTGTCCAGGGTTTGCGAAGGCGCAACCACGCCTCCGTTAGAGTAAGCTTCAATTCCTTCCCCTTTTGGTCCCCAAGCTGGAGAACCCGCGATGGCGAGCAATGCCAAGGCCACTGAAATCGCCCACGAAGCCCGCGAGCGCGCGGAAGCGGCGCTTGAATCCGCGCGCGAAGCGCTGGACGCGGCCCGCGGCGCGGTTGGCGACGGCCTGGACGAGACGCACCGCTATATGAAGCGGCAATGGAAAGAGCGCCCCGTGGCCGTGGCGGCCACCGCCGTGGGCGTGGGCGTGCTGATCGGCATTCTGCTGGGCAGCCGCCGCTAATGCTCGACCGCGCGCTTACCCGGATCGTGGCCATCGCCGCGGCCAGCGCCGCGGCGGTGATGGCCGTGTTCGCCGCCGGATTCGCGCTCTATGCGCTGATCCTGCCACAAGTGGGCGCGGCCGGCGCGGCGGCGATCGTGGCGCTGGCGGCCGCGCTTTGCGTGGCGCTGTTTGCGCTGCTGATGGCGTTGCGCGCGCGCCAGCGCGAGCGTGAAGCCGAGATCGCGCAAGCGGCGGTGGCCGAAGCGCTGCCGCAATTCGGGCTCGGCGATTTCGCGCGCGACCGCCCGATTGTGACGCTGGCCGTCACGGCGCTGGGCGGGCTGCTCGCCGCGCGGCATCCGACGCTGGCGCGCGACCTGCTGTCGATCGCCGCCCGCTTCACCCGCAATCCCTGACGCAGCGTCCGCGCCTTTACACCAGCGCGCCCGCTTGCGAACCTCGCCCCCAATATATGTGTGGGGAGAGACGTATGAGATTTGCGCTGGCCGCGGCCGCGGCGTTGGTGCTGGCGGCGGGCGCCGCGGAGGCGCGCACCTGGCGCGTCAGCCCCGGCCCCGAGGCTCAAACCGAATTGCAGACTGCGCTGATCGAAGCCCAGCCTGGCGACACCGTGCAGCTGGCGCGCGGGCGCTATGAGCTGACGCAAGGGCTTTCGCTGGCGGTGAACAACGTCACCATCCGCGGCCAGGGCGAAGCGCGCACGATCCTTTCCTTCGCCGGGCAGCGGCGCGGCGCGGAGGGCCTGTTGGTGACGGCCAACGGCGTCACCCTGCGCGACTTCGCGGTGGAGGATACGCGCGGCGACGCGATCAAGGTGCGCGATTGCCAGGGCATCACCTTCCGCGGCGTGCGCGCCGAGTGGACGCGCGGGCCGAACGCCGAGAACGGCGCCTACGGGCTCTATCCGGTGAACTGCACCAATGTGCTGATCGAGCAATCGATCGCGCGCGGCGCCTCGGACGCCGGCATCTATGTGGGCCAATCGCGCAACA
>DAOMPU010000367.1:0-2797 GCA_035444925.1 Terricaulis sp.
CGAACGGCGCGGCCGTCATCAGCGCAAAGCGCATCAGCGCCTCGAGCCAGAGCGTCAGCGAACTCGGCGCCGGGGCTGCGGCCACGATGCGGAATTCGCCGATCTGCGCGGTGGCGGACGCCGCAGCCCAGGTCTGGCCGAAGCCATCGGTGGCGAAGCCGCCGCCGCCGCCTTCGCGGACGGCGGTTTGCATCTGCTGTTGCGTGCCGGCGCCGGCCGATTGCAGCGCGGGCGAGACGTAAAGCTGCGCGCCGTTGGCGGCGTTGATCAGCACGCGCGCATCGCCGCCCAGATCGGGCAGCAATTGCGCGGGGTCGAGCACCGAAACGATCGCGCGCTCGCCGGCATGGCGCACGATGACCGGGGCGCCTTCGCCGCGTTCGGCCATGTCTGGCGCGCCGGCCCAGACGCCGGCGGAGCCGGCGTTGCGCACCGCCGCTTGCGCCAGGGCGCTGTAGGCTTCGTCGGTGATGGCTTCGATCTGGCCTTGGCGGGTCAGCACCGCGCCGGCGACCACCGGGCCGGCCTGCGTGGCGGCGGCCGCGACGGCCTGCGCATCGGCGGCCACGCCGCCATGCGCGCGCGCCAATTCGGCCGCGCCGGCCGAAGCGCCCATGGCGACGGCGAGGTTGGTATTCACCCGCTCGGCCATCAGGCCGGCGGCGGAGGCCTGCTGGGCGATGATGGTGCGGGCGGCGTTGGCGCGATGCGAGAGGATTTGCGCGGTCGTGGCCGCCGCGAATGCGGCGACAAAGACGAAAACGAGCGCCATGAAGGCGCCGCTCGCCTTTTCAGGCGCGGGTGCGCCTGGTTCGTGACCTGTTGCGTTCGACACTTCTGCCCCGGCCGATGCGAATCGGAATCCCAATCCCCTGCATAGCGCAATTCGTAACCGAGGGGTTAACGCGGGCGCCGTGCGGCGCTGTAATGCAAGGCGCTTATCCTCAGGCCAATGCGCGGGAAACGACCTCCGCTGCGTTCTTCGACAAATCTTTCCGGGCCGCCAATGATTGAAGGGCCGCGCGGGCGTGGTCTTGGCGGCCTGGATCGTATCTGCGCCAGGATTCGAAAGCTGTGAGTAACCTCGCCGCCAGGGCGGGGTTGAGGGCGTCCACATCGCCGGCGAGTTCCGCCAGAAAGCGGTAGCCGCCGCCATCGGCGGCATGGAAGGCCCGCGCATTGCGCACGGCGAACGCCGCCGCCAGCGAACGCACCCGGTTGGGATTGCGCAGATTGAAATCGGCGTGCGCGCGCAGCGCCTCGGCGCGCTGGAGCGCATCGGGGCGCGGCGTCGCCGCCTGGACGGCGAACCATTTGTCGATCACCAGCGGGTTCTCGCGCCAGCGGGCATAGAAGCGATCAAGCGCGGCGTCGAACGCGGCGGCGCCGGAGGCGCTCAGCCCCTCAAGCGCGGCGATCGCGGCTGTCATGTTGTCGGCCGCGTCGAAGGCTTGAAGCAGCGTATCGGCCTCTTCCTCGCCCAGCGCGGCCAAGAGATCGAGCGCGGCGCTCTTGAGCGAACGGCGCCCGGCCGCTTCCGCGCTGGGGGAGAAAGGCGTTTCGCTGGGCTGAAGCGCGATCGCTTTCAGCTTCTGGCGCAGGCGCCCGGCGATGACGCGGCGCAGGCTTTCGCGCTTGGCGTAAAGCGCTTCCGGATCGGGCGCTGGCGAGGCCAGCAGCAATTCGTTGAGGTCAGGCAGGCGCAGCGCCAACGCTGCAAAGGCCGGATCTTCCTGCGCGCGGTCGAGTTCGCGCGCCAAGGCTTCGGCAAGCGCTTCGGGCTTGGCTTCGCTCTGGCCCAGCAACAGCGCGCGCGCGACCGCCTGACCGGCTTCCCAGCGTGTGAACGCATCGCTCTCGTGCGCCATCTGCGCGAGGCGCGCTTCCGCGCCCAGGCCGTCATCCAGAATGATTGGCGCCGAAAAGCCGCGCAGCGGGGCGGGGATCGGCGCTTTTTTTGCGCCGGTGAAACGCAAGGTCGCTTCGCCTTGATCGAACAGCACATCGTGCGTGGGGCGCGTCTGCCCATCAAGCGTGAGCGACAACACTTCTCCATCTTCCGCGATGAAGCTGAGCGAAAGCGGGATCGGCAGCGCCTGCTTGCCGGATTGGCCGGGCGTGGGCGGCGTTCTCTGCGTGAGCTTCAGCTCATACGCGCCCGTTTGCGCGTCGTAGCTTCCGCGCGCCGTGACGTGCGGGGTGCCGGCCTGTTCGTACCAGCTGAAAAAGTGCTTGAGGCTTTCGCCGGAGGCTTCCTCGAAACAAGCGATGAAATCCTCCACCGTGGAGGCCGTGCCGTCGCGGCGCGTGAAGTAGAGCTGCATGCCGCGATCGAACGCGTCGGCGCCGATCAGGCGCTTCAGCATCCGGATCAGCTCGCCGCCTTTTTCATAGACGGTGGCGGTGTAGAAATTGTCGATCTTTTGATAGCTCGACGGGCGCACCGGGTGCGCCAGCGGGCCGGAATCTTCGCCGAACTGGCGCCCGCGCAGGCGTTTCACGTCCTTGATGCGCTGGGTGGGGCGCGAGCGCTGATCGGCCGAAAATTCCTGCTCGCGGTAAACCGTGAGCCCTTCTTTGAGGCACAGCTGAAACCAGTCGCGGCAGGTGATGCGGTTGCCGGTCCAGTTATGGAAATATTCGTGGCCGACCACGGCTTCGATCGCTTCGAAATCGCCGTCCGTCGCGGTTTGCGCGTCTGCGAGGATGAGCGAGGAATTGAAAACGTTGAGGCCCTTGTTTTCCATCGCGCCGAAATTGAAATCGCGCACGGCCACGATGTTGAACACGTCGAGAT
>DAOMPU010000368.1:0-2793 GCA_035444925.1 Terricaulis sp.
TGGCCACCGTGCGGCGAGACGCGAAACAGCGGCACGCCGCGTCCGCCCCCGCGCAAGCCCGCCGCGCCGACATTGATCGGCGCTTCAATCACCTGCCCGGGCGCTGCATTGGTGCTGCCCACGCGCAAAAGCTCGCCCACGTAATAGATAATCTCATCGAGCGAACGCAGGCGAAACTCGTAGAAATCGCCCTCGATCACAAACACCGGGTCGCAGCGTTCGCTCTCCGAGGGCGGCGTGGGCCGCAACGGCTCGCGCGGCGCGTACGCCTCCACCAATCCGCAGACCGAATGCACGTTCGGATCACTGGAGAGCACCGCGGGGTGGTGGTTCACGCGCGCCAAAAATTCGCGCAGCGTGCGCACGAAATCGCAGCCGCCGGTTTGCACCGACGGCGCGCAATTCTCGAAAATCTCGTTGGCTTCGTTGTTATAGGTGAACATATGCCCGTCCGGCGCCTTGCGGATGATGCGCTCCACCATCAGCAGCGTGACGAGATCGCGCGGCCAGCCATTGCGCCAATAATGCGCAAACACGTGCGGCTCGGTGGCGTCGAACACGGTGCGCGTCAGCGTTTCGGCGTCGTAGGGCTGCACCGCGTAGCTCGGGCGCGTCTCGCGCGAGCGCTCGATGCTGGCGCCGCCGAGGCCCCACGGATCGCCGCCGCCGCTGAGCGGCACCCCGCCTACGTTCACGCCTTCGGTCGTGCTCCAGGAGGGGCTGTCGGAAATGCCGGTGGTGGCGAGATAATGGCGCGGCAGGCGATCGCGCGCGCGCATGATGTTGAGCAGAATCTGCGCCGACACCGCGCGGCCATAGGCGTCGTTAAAGCCTACCGCATCATCGGCGATCTGGCGCGCCAGCACTTCGCGCCGCGCTTCGGGCGCCTGCCCCACGCTCGCGCACGCACCCAGCAGCAGCGCCGCACCGATAGCCCCCAACCAACGCATCATCCCCCGCTCCTCGGCCCGGAGAGTACGGGCCACGCCGCACACGCCAAGCACGTTCTCCTGACTTGCGTTTAGGGCCAGTCTTCGCTTCAAAGCGGCATGCAACATCTGATCGACGGCTACCGCGCCTACCGCGCCCAACGCTGGCCGGAGCTGCGCGAATTGCACCGCCGCCTGGCCGATAAGGGCCAAGCGCCCAAGACGCTGGTGATCGCCTGCGCCGATAGCCGGGTCGATCCCGCCACCATCTTCAACGCCGGCCCCGGCGAGCTTTTCGTGGTGCGCAACGTGGCCAATCTGGCGCCGCCTTGCGAGCCGAGCCCGGTGGGCTTGCACGGCGTCTCCGCCGCGATCGAATTCGCCGTCACCCAGCTCAAGGTGGAAATCATCCTGGTGCTGGGCCATGCACAATGCGGGGGCGTCGCGGCCGCGCTTCAGCAGCGCCCGCGCGACCCCCATTCCTTCCTTGATGCATGGATCAGCCTGCTCGATCCGGCCAAGGCGCGCATTCAGGGACATAACGGCTCGGCGCAAACCGCGCTTGAGTTTGAATCCATTCGCGTCACGCTCGAAAATCTCACGACTTTCCCGTTCGTGGCCGAGGCCATAGCCAGCGGCGCGTTGCGGCTCGCCGGCGCCCGCTACGGGGTCGCGGACGGGGGCCTTGAAGTACTAAACGGCGAAACTGGGGCGTTTGAGCCGGTTGTTTGATGCGAATTCATGGCGTTAAGGCTGATCTACCGTGTTGCACTGCGCATAAGCATGCTAAGGGCAATAAACGCGTGGGGACTGGGCGGGCGCGGGAGACGTCATGGCGGACGTACTCATTGTTTGTGTGCGTGAAGACGAGCCCCGGGCGAAGGCGCTTGCCGATATGTTCGAGGCGGCCGGCTTCTCCATAGGCGGGGCGCCGGGCAACGACGCGGCGCTGCGCTCCAGCGGCGCGGGCGTGGTGGTCTGGTCGCAGGCCTCGATCCGGTCACGCCCGTTCCTCGACGCAGCCCAGCGCGTGATCAACGCCAACAAGGCCGTCGTCGCCAGCCTGATCGAGCCGCCCCCGCCCTCCAGCATCGGCGATGCGCTGGCGTTCGATCTTTCGCTCTGGTCCGGCGATCCGGACGATCCCTCGCTCGATCCTTTGTTTTTCGCGGTGGACCGCATGGTCAACGCCGCGCGCGCCGCCGTGGGCGCGCCCGCGGCCGAGCCCGCGCCGCCGGCGTTTGAGCCTCCGCCCAGCTTGCGCCCGCCGCCGCCGCGCGCGCCGATCCGCGCCGCGCCCATTCCCCCGCCGCCGCGCCCCGCGCCGGCCCCCGCGCCCGATCCGCTCGGCTCGGAAGCCGAGCATTGGCGCGCGATCCGCAACAGCCGCGATCCGGCGGTGTTTCTGGATTATCTGACCCGCTACGGCGCGGACGGCGCCTTCGCCGAAGTGGCGGAGCTGCGCCTTAAGCAATTGACGGAAGCCGCGCCGGCGCCGGCCCCGCGGCACGACCCCGCGCCGCGCCGCCCCGTGGTGGCCGAGCCGCCTCCGCCGCTGCTGCGCCCGGAGCCGCCCGCCCCGCGCCGGGCCGAGCCTGCAAGCCCGCCCCCGCGCCGCCGCGATCCGCCCCCGCCCGCTTATGAGCCCCGCTACGAGCGGCTGGAGCCGCGCGATCCGCCGCCGCCCAAAGCCGAAGGCGGCGGCGCGCTGCGCGCGTTCATTCTGATTGCGCTGCTGGGCGGCGCTGCTTTGGCCGGCGGGCTCTATTTCGGCGGCAATATGGGCGCCGGCGAGACCGAAACCGCCGAGCTGGCGCCGCCGCCCACGCCGGAAGCCACCGGCGGCGACACCGAGAGCGGCGCA
>DAOMPU010000369.1:0-2790 GCA_035444925.1 Terricaulis sp.
CGCGTGCTCTACACGCGCGAAGGGCGCGACGCCTCCAGCGCCGAATATGCGCGCGCCACCGCGGATGCGCTGGAGGAAGTGTACGCCGCGCAGATGCAGCTCGGCTTTGCGCCGCCGCCGCGCGACGCGGACGGCCGCTACCGCGCCTACATCGCCGATGCGCGCGGCAGCATGGGCTACATGAAGCCGGTGCAGATCGTGTTCGACAATCCGAACACGCCCAATCTGCGCGAGCGCGTGGCGGCGCGCGGCATTTTCGTGATCGACAATGATTTTAGCGGCATGGGCAAGAAGGCCTCGCCCGAAAGCCTGATGCGCGCCACGGCGACGCATGAATTCAATCACGTGGTTCAGCACGGCTATGATTCCGAAGAGGGCCTGAATTGGATGTACGAGGCGACCGCCTCGTGGATCGAGACCGTCACCGTCGGCGCCGATCAGGACGCGACCGGCTATGTGTCCAAGGATTTCGGCGCGCCCGAGCTGTGCTGGACCACCAACACCGCCGGCCACAATTATGCGCAATGGACGCTGCTGCAATCGCTCGCCGATCGGCATGGGCAAGAGATCGTCGTGGCGCTCTGGCGAAGCGCGGTGAGGTATGACGGCTTCGAGACGATGTCGCGCACGCTGGCGGACGTTGGCGCGACCATCCCCGATGCGCTGCGCCGCTGGCGCGTGCAGAATTTCGCGCGCGATTACGCGTTGGCGCCGCAGATCGAAGGCGCGGTGGCGCTGGCGGGCACGATCAACCGCAACGGCGCCTGGAGCGCCGCCGGCGGCGTGCAGGAGCTGGGCGCCAATTATGTGCGCGTCGCGCTGCAGGGGCCGCGCCATTACGCGCTGCGCGGCGAAGGCGATCTTGAAATGACCGGGCTTGGCCTGCGCGAAGGGCGCGTGGACGTGGTTCCGCTGGGGCGCGGGGGCGTGTTCGATGCCTCGCGCTATCAATATTCCGCGCTGATGGTGTTCAACCGCGCGATGCCGGACGCGCCGGGCGCGTGCAGCGATGCGCGCTATTCCATCAACGTGACGCCGACCAGCGGCGCCATGGCGCGCCCGCAAGAACGGTTCGACGCATCGCATTTTCTGCCGCCATCGTAACGCGCACCCATGAATGCGCTTGAGCCCTTCGGCGAGGAAATCTGGATCGCGGACGGCGCGCCGGTGGTTTCCGCGGGCTTTTGCTATTCCACGCGCATGGCGGTGCTCCGGCTGGAGGATGGCGGGCTTTTGCTTTGGTCGCCGGTGGCGCTGAACCAAACGCTGCGCGCGGCGATCGATGCGCTGGGGCCTGTGCGCTTTCTGGTGACGCCAACGGCGATGCATTATCTGGCGCTGCCCGATTGGCGCGCGGCGTATCCAAACGCAAAGCTCTATGGCGCGCCCGGCGCGGCGGCGCGCGCACAACACATCGCGTTCGATGCGGAGCTGAGCGATGCGGCGGAGCCGGCCTGGGCGGGGCAGATCGATCAGGTGCTGATGCGCGGCAATCTGATCGCCACGGAGGCGGTGTTCTTCCATCGCAAAAGCGGCGCGGTGCTGATCGCGGACCTGCTGCAGAATTTTCCGCAAGGCTGGTTCAAAGGCATGCAGGCCTGGGTGGCGCGGATGGATGGCATGGTGGGCGAAACCGCGCGGACGCCGCAGAAATTCCGCGCCGCTCATGTGGGCCGCAAGGCGGGGCGCGCCGCGCTGGCGCGCGTGCTGGCGTGGCCGGCGCAAAGCGTGGTGATGGCGCACGGAACGCCGGTGCGCGAAGAAGGCGCGGCCTTCCTCGCGCGCGCGTTTACGTGGCTTGGGCCGTGAAGCGGCTCACGCCGCCGCTTTGAAATCGCCCATCTGCGCGGCCAGCGCGCGCTGGAAGGCGGGGCGCGCGGTGCAGCGTTCGAGATAGGCGGAAAGCCTGGCGTGCGCGGCGGTGAGTTCGGGCAGGATGCGCAGCACGCTGGCCATCATCAGATCGCCCGCGGTGAAGCGCCTGCCGTCGAGATAGGGTTTGTCGCCCAGCGCGTCGGAAAGGCCCTTGAGGCGCTTGTGCGCGAAAGCGACGGCGTCCGGGCGGCGCAGCTTGGCCCATGGTTCGTCCGCGTAGAACAGATCGATCAATGCGACCTGCATGATCCAAGGCTCGATCGAATTGAGCGCGGCGATCAGCCATTGCATGGCGCGGGCGCGGGCTTGCGGTTCTTTCGGCAGCAGCGTCTCGCTGCGTTCGCCGATATGCAGCACGATGGCGCCGCTCTCGAACAGCACGAAGCCGTCCTCCTCGAAAATCGGCACTTGGCCGAAGGGCTGCAGCGCGCGGTAGTCCGGCTTGTCCTGATCACCCAGCGCCAGCAGGCGCGATTGATAGGGGATGCCCGCTTCCTCAAGCGCCCAGCGCGCGCGCAGATCGCGCACTTGGCCTTTGGCGAAATCCGGCACGTTTGCGAAAGCGGAGACGGTGATCATCACAGATCCTCCATCGTCGGGATCGCGTTGCAGGGCATGATTTCCACGGAATCGCCGGGGAAGATCGCGAAGTGCGGATGGTCTTTGAACATCGCCGCGGCCGCTTCGTGCGAGTCTGCTTCGACGATGATGAAGCCGGCGATCGCGTTGGTGACGTCCTTGATCCCGTCTCCGTCCACGCGCTTGGTTTTGCCCAGCGGGCCGCCTTCGACAACAATCGCGCTTTTGTGTTTGGTCATCCAATCATCCCAGGCTTTCATGCCGGCGATCTCGCGTTCCTGACGCGTCTTGTCGTCGAGCTTGTCCCAGCCGGATTTGGCGTGTGCTTGCGGCGTG
>DAOMPU010000370.1:0-2775 GCA_035444925.1 Terricaulis sp.
ACCCACGACCCTCGGTTTTGGAGACCGATGCTCTACCAGCTGAGCTAAACTCCTATATTCCCGTTTTATTTGGCTTTTTTGGCCAGTTCTCCACATTCCGCCAGAGCGAGGCAGTTTACAGAAAAGCTCCCGCTCGCCCGGTTTACCTGGATTTTGAGGAACGCGGGACTTCTATTCGGACAATGTGCGCAGCGCAACAGGGGAGTTTTGGGCTTTTTCAGCCATTTGCGGGCGTTCCCCTTCGCTGCTGACCCTCGGTCTGCAAGACCGAGGGTCAGCTTTGACATTTGAAGACGGCAACCGGACTTGAACCGATAACCTCCCTGCTCATACGTTGGGGGCTCAAGTTCCCGCTTGTGGCCCAACGAATGTAGTAAGCGAGGGCGCTCTATCCCTTTGAGCTATGCCGCCAATCCGGCTCATGTCCCTTCTTCGTTATCAATGACAAGCTTGGGACGACCGCGCTGCGCTGCGGTCTTTGCTTGTTCTTCGCGCTGCTTGGCGCGTTTTTGAATTTTCTGTTGGGCGAAGGGTGTCGCCTCTCGGATCAACCCGGTGAAGTCGTAGAGGTTTGGCCGGCTGCCAGCGTTAGTACGCCTCTGATGACGCTGTATTAGCCCCGCCTTCTCCAAGGACGCGATACGTCGTTGAACCGTACGCGGGTGGATTTGCAACGCCTCAGCTATGGTCGTCTTCGCCGGACGGGGAAGGTTCTCCGCCTTCCACCAATACATCGCGAGGTGCATCAAAATGTTCACGTCGATCGCGTCGAGACCAAGCGCTCTCTGATGCTCAATGATGACGCTCGGCATAGCGGTCCAGCCAGCGTCCATCAGCGGCTTGCCCCACTTTTCCTCGTTGGCCCTAAGAGCCTTCGTCGCACTTTCTGTTTTCGCGGCGCCCATGGCCTAACTCCACTTCCGGCTAGCTAGATGCGCATGATCGCGCCTGTGAGCAACTTTGGCGGGGAGGCCCCAGCGCCCGGGCCCCCTAGGTATAATGCTCTGAAAACTGCGTATTGCACGTAAGCCTAGTTGCTACGTGCTTATTCGAGAGGCGCGCCGGCCTCCCGCGCAGAGACACCACAATCTCCCTCCGGAGACATGGGTGTCTTGGCAGGGAGGCACAAGTGCCGCGGGGGTGGGGTGATTTTATTGCGACCAACGACTTCTGGCAGTTACAGATTTCTACCAAGTCACCCGGGTTTTGGAGAACCGCCCGGCGCGCGCCAGGGCGCCCCTTTTGGCGTCCTCACCTACCGCGTGGCGTCCGCCGGCATGGCTGCGCGTTTCGCGCTATCTTAGGGGCGACGCAACAAGCCAAGCTCGCGCATGCTTCGGATGGATTCCTATCTCGGCTGGAAAGTGGATTTCGCGAGCCCGCGCGGCGCGCCGGCGCTCTGCGGGCCTCAATCGGTATCCTGGCGGATTTTCAAGAACCCGATCGCGCTCGGCGTGGGCGGGGTGGCCGCGGTTTTGCTGGAGTTCGCGGATGCGCGCATCCGCTCGGGCGTGTGGGACCACTCGACCTACAAGCAAGACCCGATCGGCCGCTCCGAGCGCACAGGCATGGCCGCGATGGTGGGCGTTTATGGCCCCAAGGACGCGGCGCGGCGCGTGATCCAGGGCGTCACCAACATGCATGCGCGCGTAGAGGGGCGCACGCCCTCGGGCGAAGCCTACAATGCGCTGGACGGCGAATTGCTCGCATGGGTGAGCGCCACCGCGGGCTGGGGCTTCCTCAACGCCTACGATCGCTTTGCAGCAAAGCTCAGCGAGGATGAGAAACTGCGGTTTTACGCCGAGAACGCGCCGATCGCCCGTCTCTATGGCGTGGAGGCGCCGCTTCAATCGGATGCGCACTTCTTCGCCATGCTCGAGCAGCTGGCCCCGCGCTTTGAGCCGCACCCGATTGTCGGCGAATTTCTCGACATCGTGCGCACCGGCCCCGGCGCGCTTGGTTTGCCCAAAAGCTTGCGCAAGCTGATGGCGCAAGGCTCGGTCGCGCTGTTGCCGCCGATGGTGCGCGCGCGCCTGTGCTTGGGGGCCGAACACGATCTTTCGCCGGCGGGCGCGAAGATGCTGCGCATGCTCGGCGCGATCGCGGAGCGCGCGCCCATTCTCGCCGCGCCGCCGGCGCAAGCGTGCCTGCGCCTGGGGCTGCCTGCGGATTTTCTCTATCGCGGCCGCGGCGCGCAAGAGCGCCTGCTGGCGCGCTGGCGCCCGTATGAAGCGGCGCGCGCCGCGGAATAAGCCGGCGCGCTTGCATCTATATCGGTGTCCTATATATTGGCGGGCATGCAGCTTTCCGCCGCCCTCGCCCGGCTCGCCGCGCTCGCCCGCCGGGAAGATTGGCGCGCGGGCGAAGCCGAGGGGCTGACGCCCACCCAAGGCGATATTCTGCGCGCGCTCGTGCAGCCGGCGCAGGGCCTGCGCGTCGGCGCGATCGCCGAGCGGCTGCACGTCACCCAGCCCACCGCCAGCGATGCGCTGGCCGCGCTTGAGCGCAAAGGCTTGGTCGAGCGCCGCGCCGATCCCGCCGATGGCCGCGCCGCGCTGATGCGCTTGACGCGCAAGGGCCGCGCCTTGGCGCGCCGCTGGCCGGCAAGCTTCGATAGCGTCGTGCAAGCGCTCTCCCCGCGCGATCGGGCCGCCCTCATGGGCATCCTCGTGCGCGCGATCGATACGCTGCAGCGCCAGGGCGCAATCTCGCGCCAGCGCATGTGCCTGTCGTGCCGCTATTTCGCGCCCAACGCCCATCCCGGCCAAGCGCGCC
>DAOMPU010000371.1:0-2766 GCA_035444925.1 Terricaulis sp.
CGAGGGCGATTTCTACGAGTTTCGCCTGCGTTCGCTCGATGAGATTATCTATTATGTGGGCGAGCTTTTGCGCGTGGGCAGCACCAACGCCGCGCCGGGGGCGGTGATCGAAGCGCCGCTCAATGTTGGCGCGGCGGGGTTGCGCGGGGGCGGGCGCGGCGTGCCGCTGTTTCGCGTCTCGCCGCACGGCGGCCATGACGCGCGCCCCTACGTGGCGGAGATGACCTACGCCGGGCGGCGCTACCGCGCGGGGCCGGCGGTGAGCCGCTCGTGCGGACAGGCCGCGCCCGAGGGCGTGTGCCGCGATGTGGCCGAAGAGGGCGATCGCTCTTCCTCGGTGCTTTCGCTGATCGCGGAAATCCTTGCGCTCAATCAATCGCCGGATGCGATCCGCCCGCCAAGCCGGCTGATCGCGGAATAGTCAAAACACCAGCCGCGCATCGCCGCCGGCGGCGAAGGCGCGGATGGCGGCTTCGTGCTGGCGCAGAATTTCCGGCCATTCAAATTCCATTTCTTGCAGCAGCTCGATCAGCGTGAACGGGCCGAGCGAGGCTTTGTAATCGGCGTATTCGTCTTGCAGGAGGCGCCATGCCTCGCCGTCGCCTTCTAGTTTTGCGAGCGCCCATTCGGCGCCTTCGCGGATGATGATGTGGAAGTGGCGCGGCGTTTCCGGCACGTCGATGCGCCAAGGCGGGAAACGCCGATTGTGGCCGGCGTGATAGATGCACAGCGCATTGCCGGCCGGATCGCGCAGCCACGCTTCGCGCCAGAGCCAGCGCTGGTCGGCGGGTTCGGTTTCAAATGTGAGCCCCGCGCGCGTGAGGCGCTCCACCTCGAAGCTCACGTCATGCACTTCGAAATAAAGCTGCGGCGCGTTGGCTTGCGGAATGTCGCCATCGACGATGTGCAGCGAGAACGTGGCTTCGCCCTTGGGCAGTTCAAAACGCGCGTAGCGATCGCTCTTTACGATCAGCTTGAGGCCGAGCGTTTGATAGAAGGCGATGGAGGCGGCGAGGTCATGGGCGGGGGCGGTGATCTGATTGAGGCGCATCGGCAAGTCCGGAAATGGCGAGCATCGCGCACTTAAGCCGCGCAGGATGCGCCAACAAGAGAGGGCGCATATGAATTTCCGAATCCAAGGGCTCGATCCCGCGCAGTTCGCTGCGCTGCATGCGCTGTCGGACGAGGCGCTCGCCGGCGATGGCGCCATGCGCGTGCGGATCGAAGCGGCGAACGCCGCGCCGTGCCGCATCAGCCTGGACGACGCCGCGCCGGGCGAAAGCGTGCTCTTGCTGAATTATCTGCATCTGAATGCGGAAACGCCGTATCGCCAGCAAGGGCCGATTTTTGTGCGCGAAACGCACGCACGTTATGACGCAGGCGAAATTCCGCCGGCGCTGCGGCGGCGCACGCTTTCGCTGCGCGCGTTCGATGCGGCTGGCATGATGATTGAGGCTGATCTTACAGAAGGCGCGGAGGCCGAGGCGTTGATCGCGCGCCTGTTCGCCAATCCCGAGGCCGTTTACATCCACGCGCATTATGCGCGGCGCGGCTGCTTCGCCGCGATGGTCACACGCGCTTAATTCGTGCGCAGCGCAGCGGCCAGCGCCTTCATCGCACGCGAGGCGTTGATGTGCGGCTGGGATGAGGCCTGCGCTTTCGAGACGATAAACGCGCCCTCCATCGCCGCCAGCATGGCGGAGGCGAAGGATTCCGCGTCTTTCGGTTTTAAGCCCCGCGCTTGCGCGGCCTGCGCAATCTCCGTTTCCCACGCGGCGAACGCGGTGCGCACCGCGGCGGCGAGGTTCACATCCTGCGCGCCGAAGCCGGAAGCCACCGCCGCCATCGGGCAGGAGGCTTTGTATTCGCGCATCTTGGATTCTTTGGCGGTGGTTTTGAAAACCTGCTCGATGAAGGTGTCGAGATCGACGCCGCTATCGTGCAAGCCGCGAAAGCGCATCGCCACTTCAGCGCCGACGCGCGCCACGGCTTCCGCGCCGATCTGCTCCTTGCCGCCGGGAAAATGGAAATAGAGCGAGCCGCGCGGGGCGCTGGCCTTGGTCAGCAATTCGGCGATCCCGACGCCCTCATAGCCGCGCTCTCCGAACAGCTCGACGGCGGCGTTGATTAGGTCTTCGCGGGCCGATGAAATTTTCGCCATGCCCTAAAGATAGCACTTGTATGACGACCGGTCTAGTGATACTCAACAAATAGACCGGTCATCATAGTTCGGCCGGCTCACCTTGCTCCCCGGAGGTTAAAGTCATGCGTTCTTTGATGTTTTCGGCCCTCGCGCTCGGCGCGTTCGTGATCCCCGGCGCGGCCGGCGCCAACGAGGTGGCGGACCGCAGCGCCGCGATCCAGCTCTGCCGCGCGGAAATTTCGAGCCAGGCGGGCGTCGGCGCCGATCAGGTGCGGTTCGACAAGGTGCGCACGCGCCTGTCGAGCGTGCGCGTCGATTTCGACGTTTGGCGCGATGGGCGGCTCACCAATGTGCGCTGCGAAGTGGCGCGCAACGCGGGCGAACTCACGATCGCGTCGATCAGCCCTGAGCTGAGCAACGCGACGGTGGCCGCGCGCTAACCCTATTAGACCGCGATCGGCGCCTCCCGCGCGCTCGCGTGACCTGCCTGGCGCCCCTGCTTCCAACAGGGGCGCCATTTTTTTACAGGCGAAAGCGATTGAAGCGGCGCGCGCACGCGGCTTTAAGCTCGCGCCATGGCCGAGATCGCAACTTTGTTCGTCACCAAGCTCTATCGCGCCGCG
>DAOMPU010000372.1:0-2765 GCA_035444925.1 Terricaulis sp.
ATCGATGAAAAAACCGTGCGCCGGGTGGCCAAGCTCGCCCGGCTTTCGCTGCCCGAAGAGCGCGTGGCGCCGATGGCGGCCGAGCTTAACGGCATCATGGCCTGGATCGAGCAGCTGAACGAGGTGGACGTCGAAGGCGTCGCGCCGATGACGAGCGCGGTGGAGGGCTTGAGCCTGCCGATGCGCGAGGATGTGGTGACGGACGGGGATAATCCCGAGCGCGTGCTGAAGAATGCGCCCAAGGCCGAGGACGGATTTTTCGTGGTGCCGAAGGTGGTGGAGTGAGCTTCACACTTTCCAACGCCTCTCTCCGGTCAGGGGGAGAGGTCGATTTGCGCAGCAAATCGGGTGAGGGGGCGGGTGCGGCGCGCTCGATCCTGAACCACGCCCCCTCATCCGGCGCTTCGCGCCACCTTCTCCCCCTCGCGGGGGAGAAGGAAGGTGGTTGAGCGATGGGTTTTTCCATCGCCTCCGAATCCGCCTTACAGGATGACGTGCGCGTGCTGGTGCAGGCGTTGAATGAATTTACCTACGATCTCACGCCGGCTGAATTTCGCCACCACATGAGCGTCGAGCAAATGGCCGCCGCCGACACCAGCGTGTTCATCGCGCGCGATGAAAGCGGCGCGGCGGTCGGCATGGGCGCGCTCAGGCGGCATGAAGGCGCGGGTGAGGTGAAGCGGATGTTTGTGGCGCCCGCCACGCGCGGGAGCGGGCTCGGTGGGGCGATCCTCTCCGAGATCGAAAAGCTGGCGCGGGCGGAGGGCTTGCCCAAGCTCGTGCTGGAGACGGGTTCGAATTTCGATGCGGCCAAGCGCGTGTATGAGCGCGCGGGCTTTGTGACGTGCGATGCGGTGCTGGACTATCCGGCGAGCCCGTGGACCGCGTTTTATGAGAAGACTTTGTGATGACTGATCTGACGACCCTCACCTTGGCCCAAGCGCTCGATGGGATGGAGAAGAAGCAATTTTCTTCCGCTGAGCTGACGGACGCGTTTCTCGGCGCGATCGACAAGGCCAACCCGCATTTGAACGCCTACATCGTCGTCACCGGCGATAAGGCGCGCGCGGCGGCGAAGGCGTCGGACGCGAAACGCGCGAGCGGCAAGGCTGGCGCGCTGGAAGGCGCGCCGCTGGGCATCAAGGATTTGTTCTGCACCGAGGGCGTGCGCACGACGGCGTGCTCGAAAATCCTCGGCGAGTTCACGCCGACTTATGAGAGCACGGTCACGGCCAATCTCTTCCGCGATGGCGCGCTGATGCTGGGCAAGCTCAATCTCGATGAATTCGCCATGGGCTCATCCAACGAGACGAGCGCGTTCGGCAATGTCGTGAACCCGTGGCGGCGCGGCAATGAAGACACCAAGCTGACGCCCGGCGGCTCCTCCGGCGGCTCGGCCGCGGCGGTGGCGGCGGATTTGTGCCTGGGCGCGACGGCGACCGATACCGGCGGCTCGATCCGCCAGCCGGCGGCGTTCACCGGCACGGTGGGGATCAAGCCCACCTATGGCCGCTGCTCGCGCTGGGGCATTGTGGCGTTTGCGTCCTCGCTCGATCAGGCCGGGCCGATCGCCAAGAGCGTCGAAGACAGCGCGATGCTTTTACAAAGCATGGCCGGGCACGATCCGAAGGATTCGACATCACTGCCCAACGCGCTGCCCGATTTCCGCGCCGCTTGCCAGCGTTCGATCAAAGGCATGGTGATCGGCGTGCCGGAAGAGTATCGCGTGGCCGGGATGCCCGAAGAGATCGAAAAGCTCTGGGCGCAAGGCATCGAATGGCTGAAGGACGCGGGCGCGACCATCAAGAATATCTCGCTGAAGCACACCAAGTACGCGCTACCGGCTTATTACATCGTGGCGCCGGCTGAAGCTTCCTCCAATCTCGCGCGCTATGACGGCATGCGCTACGGCGCGCGCGTGGCGGGCAAGGATCTGGCGGGTTCGTACGAGAACACGCGCGCTTCCGGCTTCGGCGCGGAAGTGCAGCGGCGCATCCTGATCGGCACGTATGTGCTCAGCGCCGGCTATTACGATGCGTATTATCTGCGCGCGCAAAAGGTGCGCCAGCGCATCGCGCAGGATTTCCGTGACGCGTTCGCTGATGTGGACGCGATTCTGACTCCCGCGACGCCCTCGGCGGCTTTTGGCCTTGGCGAAAAGAGCGGCGATCCGGTGGCGATGTATCTGAACGACATCTTCACGGTGACGGCGAACCTGGCCGGCTTGCCCGCGCTGGCGCTGCCGGCGGCGACAGATTCTCAAGGTTTGCCGCTCGGCCTGCAAGTGATCGGCAAGGCTCTGGACGAGGAAAGCGTGTTCGCTGTCAGCGCGGCGCTGGAGAAGGCGGCGGGCTTTAAGGCGAAGGCGAACAAATGGTGGGTGTGATGCGGGCGATCCTCGGTGCACTGGTGTTCGCGGCGCTGGCGGCGTGCGCCACGGCGCGCGCGCAGACGACGGATATGAACGGCATTTGGGTCGCAGAAGAAACGGAAGGCCAACGCGACTGGGTCGGCGCGTTTCGCGCCGAACTTGTGCAGGACGCGGCAGGCCGTCTGAGCGGCGTCGGCAGCGTCGATCCATGCCCGCGCTGCGCGGGGTTCATGGAATATGATCTCACCTGGGAAGGCGGCTTTGAGGGCGATGTGCTGGTGCTCACCGGCACGCCCGCGCGCGTGCGCGGCCGCCACACGATCGTGCGCTTTGAAGGCCGCGCCGAGGGCGAGGGCTATGCCGGTGTGCTGAGCGGTCTTTCTGGCGGGCAGAC